>JBBQRJ010000017.1:0-23256 GCA_038214955.1 Aggregatilineales bacterium
AACAGCAGGAGAGGGGGAGAAACCAGTGGGAAAGATTATTGCTGCGCCCCTAGAAAATCCAGTTTTATGCACAGGTAGGAAAGGAAGCGTTATACTAAGCGTAGGTATTCTTTAAGGAGTTGACAGAGATGGACATCAAGCTAACGTCCCTCGCGTCTTGCGCGGGTTGAGCGGCAAAGATCGCCCCGCGCGATCTGGCTCAGGTTCTGACGCCGCTTAAGGGGATTTTTCCCGCCCAATTGTATCCCGCGCTGCTGGTGGGCTTAGACTCACCGGATGACGCAGCGGTGTATCGCCTCAACGCTGAACAGGCGATCATCTCGACGGTGGATTTCTTCCCGCCTGTTGTTGATGATCCGTACCAGTTCGGTGCGATTGCGGCTGCCAATGCGTTGAGCGACATCTACGCGATGGGCGGCGAACCGCTGTTTGCCGTGAATCTTGTCGCTTATCCCGATGGGTATGGCTTGGATATTCTCACGGAGATTTTGCGCGGCGGCGCGGAGAAAGTCCGCGAGGCGGGTGCGGTGATCGCCGGGGGGCATTCGGTGACGGACAAAGAACCGAAATATGGTTTAGCCGTCACGGGGGTGATCCACCCTGACAAGATTAAGACGAAGGGCGGCGCACAGGTGGGCGATAAGCTCATTTTGACGAAGGCGCTTGGCACAGGAACGATCACCACCGCATTAAAACGTGATCTCGCGCAAGCGGAACATGTCGCGGCGGCAGTCGCCAGCATGAGCCGCCTCAACCGGACGGCGGCGCGATTGGCAGATGCGTATCGCGTCCATGCGATGACGGACATCACCGGGTACAGTTTGCTCGGTCACGCGCACGAAATGGCACACTTAAGCCGCGTGCGCTTACAAATAGAATATGACGCGCTCCGCTGGATTGAGGGGGCGTTGGAATATGGTCAGCGTGAAATATTCCCCGGCGGACTGGGGCGTAACCGCGATTATTATGGATCGTGGGTGACAGTGGAGCGTATGCTAGAATCTTATCAGCAAGATTTGCTGTATGACCCGCAAACATCCGGCGGTCTGCTGATGGCGCTGGCGGCGGAAGATGCGCTGCCGCTGCTCGATCAATTGCTGGCGGCAGGTGAGAACGCCGCAATCATCGGGGATGTGGTCACAGGGGAGGGAGAGATTAGTATTTTATGACACTCAATCGCGTTTATGGTTATTCATTAGAACTGTATATTGTGCGTAAAGGTGGGGGCGATACATTCGTTCTGGGGGGGGTGGCACAGGACGGAACGCGCTGGACTCGTGTGCTGTCTAAACGTGCTGCTCAAATGTTATGGTTTCATCTGGCGCGGCATCTTTTCCCCGCAGACGCCGATGATGTGACCGCCAGTTTACCGACTGCCATTATGCGCGGGATCAATTTGCCGTCGATTACGCAGCATATGGTGATTGAACCGTTGGCTGATGGCATTGACGTTATCGGGTATACGAGTGCGGGAATGTGGGCGGTTCAGGTGAACGACAGCGAATCGCAAAAGCTGTGGACGGCGCTTGATCAGGCAATGAGTTCATGATGATTGCGATAGAGCGCAGAGTAACAAGATAGCCTCACCCCCCAACCCCCTCTCCCAAAAGCAGGAGAGGGGAGAACACAGGGAACACAGAGAGCGCAAAGTAAAAAGCTAGCCTCACCCCCCGACCCCCTCTCCCAAAAGCAGGAGAGGGGAGAACAGAGGGAACACAGAGAGCGCAAAGTAAAAAGATAGCCTCACCCCCCGACCCCCTCTCCCAAAAGCAGGAGAGGGGGAGTAGAACGGTTCAGCTATCCAAGGTTAAACTATGAACTAGAACAAGCCCCAATCGTCGGCTGCGCCGTCTTCCATCATGGTGGGGTCCCACATTTCCATGCCCATTTCGATGGTGGTTGGGACGCCGGAATATTCTTGCGCTGTGCGGCGTGACTGTTCTAGCAGTTGGGGCGCATAGGGGCAGAATGGGGTGGTCATGATCATGGTGACATGGCAGCGCGTATCATCGAGTTCGACGCGGCGTATCAAGCCAAGTTCAATGACGTTCATGCCGATTTCGGGGTCAATGACCACGCGCAAATGTTCTAAAAGTCCTTCTTCGGTTTTCATCGCCTGATCAGTCATTGTCAGTCGCATCCTCTCTTAAAATTCTTGCAAGTTGCACAGATCGTAACACACCTTACGCAGATCGTTATTTCTGACCCCCTCCCCGAATTCGGGGGAGGGAGGCGAGCGCAGCGAGCGGGGTGGGGGTCAAACTGACACCCTGCGTAAGGTGAGATCGTAACACAGGCATTTTTCTAAGTCAATTTTTATGATCCCCATCATATAAATGTTGACTTAGACCTCGCGGACTGGTATACTACTGTGGGTACAGAGTAAATTTAACTGCTGTTGATCTTAGTGGAGGAAACGCCGGAAATGGGCGCAGCTTTAGAAATTCGGAATCTACACGTCACAGTTGAAGAAAAACCCATCCTTCGGGGTGTGAACTTAACGATCAAGCAAGGGGAAGTCCACGCGCTGATGGGACCCAACGGGTCGGGTAAATCGACGCTGGCAAATGTCTTGCTTGGCAACCCCGCCTATGAAGTCACCGCAGGGCAGATCATATTCGATGGTCAAGACTTGCTCGACATGGAAGCGGACGCACGCAGTCGCGCTGGTCTGTTTTTGGCTTTCCAATATCCGGTGTCGATTGCTGGTGTCACGCTGGCGAACTTCCTGCGGTTGGCGATCAATGCGCGTATGAAAGCGGTTGATCCCAAGAGCAAGGGGATTTCGGTATCGGACTTCCGTAAGATGATGCGTGCCAAGATGGACTCGCTCAATATGGATCACAGCTTTGCAGGACGCTACCTTAATGAAGGTTTCAGCGGCGGCGAAAAGAAACGCGCCGAAATTCTGCAAATGGCAGTGTTGAACCCGAAGATCGCCATTCTGGATGAAACTGACTCCGGTTTGGATATTGATGCGCTGCGCGTTGTTTCGGAAGGGGTCGCCAACTTGCGCGGACCCGACCTCGGCGTGCTGGTGATCACGCACTACCAGCGCATTTTGAATTACATCAAGCCGGATACCGTTCACATCATGTTTGAGGGACGGATTGTCGAAAGCGGCGGCGCAGATTTGGCGCTGAAACTTGAAGAAACAGGCTATGACTGGGTACGCGAAAAGTTTGGCGTAGAGCAGGAGTAAAAAGTCGATGACAGACCAATTGGTACAGAGCGATAAGCAGCTTACCGATTCTGAATCCGCACTGAAAGATGTACGCGGCTCGTATGAGGAAAAATTCGGCTTCCATGACTCTGAATTGAAGTACGCTTTCAAGAGTCAACGCGGTTTGAATGCTGACATTGTGCGTCAGATCAGCGAGATGAAGAACGAACCCGGCTGGATGACAGAATATCGTTTGAAGGCGTATGAGTTGTTCCTCGCCAAGCCGATGCCGAACTGGGGCGCTGACCTCAGCGGTATCGACTTCGGCAACATTTTCTATTTTGTCCGTGCCTCTGAAGGGCAGGGCAAAGAATGGGACGATGTACCCGCCGACATCAAGAATACGTTTGATCGCCTCGGCATTCCCGAAGCGGAACAGAAGTATCTGCAAGGTGTGACGGCGCAGTATGAGTCGGAAGTGGTGTATCACAGCATTCGCAAAGACCTTGAAGCGAAGGGCGTGTTGTTCACGGATATGGACTCGGCACTGCGTGACCATGAGGCGATTGTGCGCCAGTATTTCGGCACGATCATCCCCTCTGCCGATAACAAATTTGCTGCGTTGAACAGCGCGGTCTGGTCGGGCGGGTCGTTTGTGTATGTGCCGAAGGGCGTTCACATCGAAATGCCGCTGCAAGCCTATTTCCGCATCAATACGCAGAACATGGGGCAGTTTGAACGCACGTTGATCATCGTCGAAGATGGCGGTTACGTCCATTACGTGGAGGGATGCACGGCCCCAATTTGGAGTTCGGACAGCTTGCACAGCGCCGTTGTCGAAATCAGCATTCACGAGGGCGGACGCTGCCGCTATACGACGATTCAGAACTGGTCGAACAACGTGTATAACCTTGTGACCAAGCGTGCCGTTGCTAAGAAGAACGCTACGATGGAATGGGTAGACGGGAATTTGGGCTGCCTCGCGGAAGGCTCAACCGTGACCACGCCGGAAGGCATCAAGAAGATTGAATCACTTGAACCGGGCGATCACGTGCTGTCTTACGACCAAGAATCGGGTAAACTGTGCTTCCGGCGTGTTGCCGCCAAGAAATTCTCCGGTTATCAACCTCTGCATACGGTATCCGTCGGCGAACGCAAGCTGCAAGTCACAGCGAATCACCCGTTTTACTCCTACGTGTACGACGCCGACGCCCCTAAGAAGCTGGGACGCTATCAATTGGCTTACGTGCGTGCTGATCATTTGAGCGAAGCGATTATCCCGCGCACGTCATCCGATTACGGCGCACCGCATAAGCTCACGACACCGGACATGATGACACGGTTCGAATCGCTGAATCAGTATTCGGATAGTTTCGTCGCCACGCGATCACGTACATCCAGAATGGCTGTGGTTGAAGAAACCACAGAAGACCTGATGTGGCTGTTCGGTTACTGGGTTGGCGATGGGAACATCGATATTGCCAAAGGCAAGACCGAAAACATGATCCGTTTCGCCAAAGTCGGCTTTTCGACGCCGCGTAGTGATCGCGCACGGGAACATCTCGTCGGCACGATGGCAACGCTGATCGATGCCGAACCGACGGAGCGTGCCGATGGTGTGCATCTTGCTTGGAACAGCAAAGAACTCGCGGAGTTCTTCCGTCTAAACGGTTTCGAGGGCAAGGCGAGAACCAAGCGTGTCCCACGATGGGTGTGGTCGATTCCCGAAGCGCAGCGACTCGCGTTCCTGTCCGGGTATCTGGACGCGGACGGCATGGTCGGCACACGTCGCTTCCACATGAAGTCTGCCAATCGAATGCTGCTGGAAGATATGTCCTCGCTGCTGGTGACGCTTGGCATCACGCCGCGCCTGTACACCGAGTTCGATGAGCCGAAGACAGTACGTATTCAAGGCGTCGAATGCGTCGCTCACGGAGCGTATCGCCTGAGCTTCCTTATTGATGCTCGGTTCTTCCCTTACGTCAGTCCAGCGCTGCGTGCGAAAGCGGAGTCTCAGCCTGTGACAGGATCGAAGATGAGGCGCACGGCGGGACGCTCCACGCTCGAACTTGGCGAAGATGTCGAGATCGTGCCTGTCCAAGTGTCTGAATCATCGTCGGAACTCTCACCGACATGGGACATCGAAGTTGAAGGCACGGGCAATTTCATATCGCAGGGCTTTATCGTCCACAACTCGAAGATCACGATGAAGTATCCCGCCGTGATTCTTGAAGGCGAAGGTTCGCACGGCGAAGTTTTGTCGATTGCGTTTGCCGGAAACGGTCAGCATCAGGACGCGGGCGCGAAGATCACGCACCTTGCGCCGAATACCACCAGCCAGATCATCAGCAAGTCGATCAGCCGGGATGGTGGACGGGCAACGTATCGCGGTTTGCTCAAGATCGTTGAAGGCGCGGATAACGTCAAAAGCAACGTTGTGTGCGACGCGCTGCTGTTGGATGATCGCAGTCGCTCTGACACCTACCCGACAATTGAATGCGATGCTAAGAATGTGACGATGGGTCATGAAGCGTCGGTGACACGCATTGGCGAGGATCAGTTGTTCTACGCGATGAGTCGCGGGATGAGCGAAGATGAAGCGAACGCGATGATCGTCAACGGGTTCATTGAGCCGCTCGTCAAAGAACTGCCGATGGAATATGCGCTTGAAATGAACCGCTTGATCCAGATTCAGCTTGAAGGCTCAATCGGGTAGAGACCTCGACTCCCTCTCCCGAAAAAAGGAGAGGGCTGAAAGATAGCCTCACCCCCCGACCCCCTCTCCGAAAAAAGGAGAGGGGGAGGGTAGAGCGCCTCACCCCCCAGCCCCCTCTCCGAAAAAGGAGAGGGGGAGGGTAGAGCGCCTCACCCCCCCCAGCCCCCTCTCCGAAAAAGGAGAGGGGGAGACAAGCAGTACGGGGCATAAAGGTTAGAAAGTAAGGGCGACTTAGCAGGTTGCCCGCGTAACGATAAAGAAACTCCAATTTTGAGGTGACACATGACCGCAGCAGTACGACGCCGTTCCGCCTCGCCGGAAGCGCCGATCTACACGCCCGCCGATATTGAAGCGTTGAGCGCCGCCAACAACGAACCGCAATGGTTGTTGGAAAGCCGCCGCGCCGCGTGGGAACTGTACGAAATGATGCCGATGCCGGGACGCGATAACGAAGAATGGCGCCGTACCGACTACCGGAGCATCCGTTGGGACGAAGCCAAGCTGGTCAATGGTGAAAACGCGACGCTCGATGTTGTGCCGCGTGAAAGCCTTGAACCGCTCATCGGGGAACAACAGGGCGGTACGCTCGTGTTTGTCGATGGCAAGATTGTTTACTACGAATTGTCTGACCAATTGAGTGGGCAGGGCGTCATTTTCACCGATTTGCTGACCGCGTGCCGCGATCATGCTGATCTCGTGCGCGAACGCCTGATGACGCAAGCTGTCAAGCCGAGCGACGGGAAATTTGCCGCGCTCCACGCTGCGCTGTGGACTCACGGGGTTTTCCTGTACGTGCCGCGTGGCAAAATGGTTGAACTGCCTTTGCATGTGGTGATGTATAACACGCAACCCGGCGCGACGATGGGGCATGTCCTCGTGTCGTTGGATGAAGGCTCTAGCGCGACTATTCTGGTCGATTATATGTCGTCCGAAGACGTGTCGCCGTCACAGGCAACGTACATCGGTGCGACTGAACTGCTGGTTGGTCAAGCGGCGAACTTGCGCTATGTGGGGTTGCAGGATTGGAATCGGGAAACCTACGAATTCAGTCACCAGCGGGCGCGGGTCTCTAAAGACGCTACGCTTGATTGGGTGATCGGCACGATGGGCGGGAAGCTGGTTAAGTTGTTCATCGAAGTAGAACTGGACGGTTACGGGGCGCAAGGTCGCGTTACAGGCATGTTCTTCGCAGATGCAACGCAGATGTTTGACCACGATACGCAGCAAAATCACAACGCGCCGATGACACGGTCTGACCTGCTGTTCAAGGGTGCGGCGAAAGATGAATCGCGCTCACTGTGGCAGGGGATGATCAAGGCACAGCCGAAGATGCAGAAGATCGACGGCTTTCAGGCGAGTCGTAACCTTGTGCTGAGTCCCGATGCACGCATGGACGCGATCCCCGGCTTGGAGATCGAAGCGGACGACGTGCGCTGTACTCATGCGGCGACGTTCGGCACGCTCGAAGAAGCGCCGGTGTTCTACTTGATGAGTCGCGGCATTCCGCGTTCGCAAGCCGAATTGATGGTGACGGAAGGGTTCTTCGAGGAACTGCTCGAACGCATCCCGTTTGAGCGTGTGCGGGATCGTTTGCGGGCGGCGCTTGAAATGAAGATCGTCGGCGTGCATAGCGAAACAGATAGACTGGACTAAGATAGCCTCACCCCCAACCCCTCTCCCAGAAAAAGGAGAGGGGAGGAAAGACAGCCTCACCCCCAACCCCTCTCCGAAAAAGGAGAGGGGGAGGAAAGATAGCCTCACCCCCCCAGCCCCCTCTCCCAAAAGCAGGAGAGGGGGAGGAAAGATAGCCTCACCCCCAACCCCTCTCCGAAAAAGGAGAGGGGAGTAAAGAAGGGTAGGTTAGTGGTATCAAGCTATGATCTAGGCGCGGTGTATGATAAACGCGCCTTTTTGTTAGGAGTCGTCATGACCGATTTGCCATACAATATCGAGTCGATTCGGGCAGATTTCCCGATTTTGCATCAGGAACATCACGCGGGTGTTCCGTTGATTTACCTCGATAATGCTGCAAGCAGCCAGAAGCCTAGCCAAGTTATTGACGCGATAGATGATTACTATCGCCGCTACAACGCGAACGTGCATCGCGGCATCCACAAGTTGAGCGAGGCGGCAACACTCGCTTATGAAGAAGCGCGGATCAAGGTCAAGAAGTTCATCAACGCGGCGAATAAGCGCGAAGTGATCTACGTGCGCGGGACGACAGAGGGAATCAACCTTGTCGCGCAAACGTGGGGGCGGGCGAACCTCAAAACGGGCGATACGGTTGTCCTCACACAGATGGAACATCACTCGAATATTGTTCCGTGGCAAATGCTGGCGGCTGAAAAAGGTTTCACGATCCGGTATGTGCCTGTGCTGCCCGATGGCACGCTTGATATGGATGTATATGCGGCGCTGCTGCGCGAAAATTCGGTCAAGCTGGTGGGCGTGATGTACGTCTCCAATGTGCTAGGAACGGTCAACCCTGTTGCTCATATGGCGAAACTGGCACATGAAGCGGGCGCATTAATCATGGTGGATGCGGCGCAAGCTGTCCCTCACATGCCTGTCGATGTGCAAGCGTTGGATGTCGATTTTTTGACGTTCAGCGGGCATAAGATGGTGGGTCCGACGGGGAGCGGGATTCTCTACGGCAAGCGCGATTTGTTAGAAGCGATGCCCCCCTGGATGGGCGGCGGCGACATGATCAGCCGAGTCACATTAGAGGGAAGCACATGGAATGATTTGCCGTATAAGTTTGAGGCGGGGACTCCTTCGATTGCGGAAGGGATCGGTTTGGGCGCGGCGGTTGATTACCTGAACCGTATTGGTATGGAGAACATTCGGGCGCACGAGGAAATCATCACCGCTTATGCGCTGGATCGCCTGTCCGAAGTTCCCGGCTTGACGCTGTATGGACCCGATGCCGGCAAGAAAGGCGCGGTTGCCGCGTTCTCGCTCAACGGGATACACGCGCATGACATCGCGCAGATGCTGGACATGGATGGAATTGCTGTACGAGCGGGGCATCACTGTGCAATGCCGCTGCATGACTGCTTGAACATCCCCGCAACGGCGCGGGCAAGTTTCTACCTGTATAACACGTTCGCGGAAGTGGATGCACTGATCGAGGCGTTGTACAAGGCGAAAAAGAAGTTTATGCTTTAAGAAAGTAGACAGTTCACAGTTCACAGTTCACAGTTTACGGTTGACAGTAAAAACAACAGTAAAAACAAAAGTAAGAACAAAAGCAAGAACAAAAGCAAGAACAAGAGAGGTCAAGATGGATGATCTGTATAGAGAGAATATTCTTGATCACGGGATGAACCCGCGTAATCGAGGAATCTTAGACCCGGCAACGATTGATCACGAGGCGCATAATCCGCTGTGCGGGGATCGTCTGCGGTTGACGCTGCGAATCGATGAAAATAATCGTATCACTGAGATTGGGTGGGACGGGCAAGGCTGCGCGATCAGTCAGGCGTCGGCGTCTATGCTGGGTGAGGAAATTCTGGGCAAGACGCTCGATGAAATCCGCGCTGTTGATAAGCAAGAAATATTTGATATGCTCGGTATCCATTTATCGCCTAATCGAATCAAGTGTGCGCTGCTGTCGCTGCAAGTGCTGAAAACGGGATTGTATGGGATTGCCGAATGGCGCAAACACGAGGACGAATGAGGCTGAAAGAGGCTGAATGAGGATGAATGAGGATGAATGAGGATGAATGAGGATGAATAAGTAAATGAGCGTGACGATAGATTGGATTACGGTTGCGGGGGCAGACGAAATCCCGGCGGGGGATCGGCTGGTGGTTGAGATCGGGCGTGATTGGGTGGTGATTTTCAATGTGGATGGCGACTATTACGCGCTAGAAGATCGCTGTTCGCATGAGGATGTGCCGCTTTCGGAAGGGGCGCTGACTGGCTGCGTGATCGAGTGTCACAAGCACGGCGCGACGTTTGACATCACGACGGGGCAGCATTTATCAGCGCCGGCTGTGTCGCCTGTGAAGAAATTTCCGGTGCGCGTGGAAGGGAATTTGGTGCAAGTCGGGAAAATCAAAAGATAAGAAGAAAGAAGAGAAAGAAGAGAAAGAAGAGAAAGAAGAGAAAGAAGAGATAAGTGCTTAACGCAAAGGCGCAAAGACGCGAAGGCGCAAAGTAAGTGGTCAGTTTGTGGTGGAGGTTGGTGCGGTTTGGGTTCAGATTGCTCTACAACGAAATGGCGTTCACGTATGATTTCGTCAGTTGGGTGGTTTCGTTGGGGGCGTGGCGCTGCTGGGTGAGCGCCTCGCTCAAGCATATCAACAGCGATAGTGGGGTAATCCTCGAATTGGCGCATGGGACAGGCAACCTGCAGGTTGATTTGCATGACGCGGGACACCACGCTATCGGCTATGATCTATCACCAGCGATGGGACAAATTGCATGGGGTAAGCTGAGTCGTCACGGCATTCGTCCGCATTTAGTGCAGGGTAGGGCGCAAAATCTACCGTTTCGTTCAGGGGCATTTGCATCGGTAATTAGCACGTTTCCGACGGATTTCATCATTGCGCCAGAGACTCTGCGTGAGGTTTATCGTGTGCTGCAACCGGGCGGACGATTGGTGATTGTGCCGACATCACGTTTTACGGGTGGGGGAGTGATCGCTCAATTGGTGGATGGGCTGTACGCGATCACAGGGCAGCGGGGCAGCAGGGATGAGAACACGCACGAGTCTGCGTGGGATGTTTTCTCGCGTTATGGTTTTGAGGCGCATATGGTCGAGGAAAAGTGTCCACGCAGCGTCGTTACCGTGATTATCGCGCAAAAACTATAAGGAAAAAGACTAGAAAAGGGACTAGAAAAGGGACTAGAAAAGGGACTAGAAAAGTTTTTTACCTCATGCTATACTGAAATTAAATGTATGGTGGGCGTAGCTCAGTTGGTTAGAGCGTCTGTCTGTGGAACAGAAGGTCGGGGGTTCAAGTCCCCTCTCCCACCCAAGCAAACGAAACGCTCCAATCGGGGCGTTTTTTTATTTCAAAAGCTACGCCGTGTTGGACATAACGCGGTCAATTTGTCACGACTGCCGCTCTGACAATACCCGTCCGGGGCTGACAAAGGACAGCGAATCCATTCCGCGCACACTGATCATGATGGCTTCGACAACAGGTTCGTGTACAGGCTGTTCCGCTCCCCAATCGACGAGGAAATTCGACCCCCAACCGCCGGAAACGTCACTCTCGTTGATGAGAAACCCGGTTGTTGCCATCGGGCGAAGGATGACAGGTTGCTCAATAAATTCTCGAATGAGTGTGCCGTTGGTGTCAAAATACTTGACTGACCTGACAATAAGGTCGTGTTCGGGGTCTGTATTGTGGACAGCCAGGGTAATCGTCAAGGCTACGACGCGATCCCCCTCGCCATAGAAGATTTCTGAATAGGCGGGTACAAATACGAGTTGTCCGGTGACTATCGCAAGGTCGCCACTTTGATCGGAGGAGAGTGTGGGAACAGGCGCAATATTCCGTGACGGGGGAGTGCTGCAAGCTGCAAACATCATCAAGGTGAACGCTAAGGTCATCAGTTTTATGCAGCCTGTCATTCGCATATGGGTCAAGGTTTATTTCTTCTCACTTTCCACTAGGGGGCAGATTCAGGTGCTGGTTGGCTAGAAAACAGAAACGGTTCGTTTGCTGGCACAAGGATCAAGCGGATCGTATCAGAGAGATTCTGCACATATCGATACGGGATGAGCGCCGGATTGTCGAGAAGTTCCTGACTGACAAGCTCCAAGGCTTCGGCTCGAATAATAATAGATTGCGCGTCCCCTTGAGCAAGGGTGATCGATGCGTCACGCTCACCTTCTGCAATAACACGGGTTTGTTGTGCTTCTTGCAGACGCTGTTCCACCTGTAGTCTTGCCCGTTCTGTATCCTGTTGGGCAATTTGAGCCTGTTCCACTGCCTGCGTATATTCATCAGAGAAGGTTGTATCACGGATCAAGAAGTCGGATAACAAGATTCCCTCTTCCGCAAATCGGTTTGCCAGCGCAGTTTCCACACTTGTTTCTAAACCCTGTCGTTCGCCGCCGTAAATGTCTTCGGCACGAAAACGCGAAACCCCGGCGCGGACATAACCACGAATGGTTGGAAGGAGCAGTTCAGTTTCGTAGCGTGTTTGCCAGCGCAAATGAACATCGTTGATGGCAGTCGGGTTTAAGCTGTAGATCACAGACACATCAAGATAGATTTCTTGTCCATCTCTACTTCGCGTTCGAACGGTGTCATCGTTTTGAATGTTTTCCGTGTCGATGATGCCGGACATTGTAATCTGCTGCTGGTTAATGGGGTATAAGACAAATTCTTGAACAACAGGCAGTATGAAGTGTGTTCCGGCTGATCGTGGCGATTCCATCTCTCCTGTGAGGACATTAAAGACGACCCCGATCTGCCGTGGTTCTACAACGACCACGCCTTGACTGAGGATTCCAAACACTACTGCAATTACCAACCCAAGCACGCCTAGCGTGCTGCCAGTACGCACGCGCTGCCCTTGACTGACTGCGATTACAGTGCTGACGATACCTGCGCCTAATAGGATTAGTCCTAAGAGGGCAATTGCACCGAGAACAGCATCAATTCCCATAGTGGAGTTCCTTTTATATCTAGTACGTCGTTGATTCTGTGAGAACGGCTTTATAACGCCCTCTCATGTAGATGGTTAATGCTGCCCAAATCAACCCGCACAATACGGCGATTTCGACGCTTTCGAGCGTTATAGGGGTGGCAGTAATGACCAGCAAAAGCAGCCATATCACAGTACAAATGACACCTTCAATGATTGAAACGATCAGGCGATTGCGAGCATTCTGACTGACCCATTGGGGTCGAAAGTTGTAAAGGATAAACGTCCAAAAACTGCTCGCCAGCATGGTGATAGCCAGTTCAACCAGTGCGTATAAGTCGCCCATTTGCCGTTTCCTCGCCTAAATAGCCCCCATTTTGATTCTAGCGAGTGACTTTGAGACATTTCTAAGGGGTGTCTAAGAACACTCTTACTTATGCGGGGCGACAGGTAAGCTAACAGTGATGGTCGTGCCATGCCCGACAGTACTTTCAACGTGAAGTGACCCCAGATGTTCGCGTACAATTTGATGGGCAATGGAAAGCCCAAGCCCTGCGCCACCGCTGTATTTGCGATCTGCTTCTGCGCGATAGAAACGTTCAAACAGGTGCGGCAAATGTTCGGCGGAAATGCCGATGCCGGTGTCACGAATGGCGATCAATACTTCTGTCTTAGATTGCACAGCCGAAACGGTGATTGAACCGCCAGCAGGGGTATATTTCACGGCGTTGTCTAGTAAGTTTAAGAACAGGCGGATCAGATGGTCGGTGATGCCGATCATCGGGACTGAGGCGGGGATGTCGGTTGTCAGGATAATTTGCTTCTCTGCCGCAAGCACACATATTTGTTCGACTACTGCGCCCAGTAAATCGGTGAGATCGATTTGTTCTGGCAACGAAAGACCTGGAGCGCCATCCAAGCGGGTCAAAAATAAGAGATCGTTCGCCAAGCGGATCAAGCGATCTGTTTCATGCTGAATATGATGCAGAGTCGCTTCGTATTCAGCCGGTGTTCGTTTGCGGGAGAGCGTCACGCTGATTTGCCCCTTGATGGACGTGAGCGGTGTACGGAGTTCATGCGAAGCATCGGCGGTGAAACGCCGCTCTTTTTCAAAACCTGATTGCAAACGGTCTAACATAGAGTTCAGCGTTTCGGTGAGTCTGCCGAGTTCGTCTGCCGATCCCTTAAATGCGATGCGTTTGGTCATGTCGCGTGCGTTGATCTCTTTCACCGTGTGGGTGATCACATCGACGGGACGCAGGGCGCGGATCGCCATGAACGTACCGCCTAAACCCGCGATGATCAGCGTAATGGGGACGCCGATCATGATCAGTTGCAGCAAGCTGTTGCGCGTCTCATAGACCACATTTAGTGATTGTGCCATTTGCAGCCACGCATTAAACTGCTGTGCTTGTGTTTCGACTCGCTGTGTGTAAATGCGCCATGCCGTCCCGTCAATGACAATCGTTTCAAAGCCAGCGACACTGGGCGATACCGAGCCACGCTGCGGAAATTGCCCTACTTCTGCGACGACATCCCCATTTGCGCTGACGATTCGGAGGGCGGAACGGGATTGCATAAGCTGATCTACTGCCGAGTCGGACATGGGGCGCAGCATAGGCGGATCAACGGTGTCGTCCACATCAACGAGAAGCTGCGAGGCGGCGACTTGCAGTCCCGCATCTACCTGAGCGGCGAGGCTCAATTCGAGTTCAAACTGTAGATACAGGCAGAAGCCTAGCACCGTCACAGCCAGCAGGACGACGTACCAGAGTGTTAAGCGCGTGCGGATGGTGTTGAGTCTAGTCGTGATCTTCATAGACGCTCAAACGGTAGCCGATGCCGCGTATCGTTTGGATCAACGGGACAGACGTATTCTTATCGACTTTGCGACGCAAATAGCCGATGTAGACATCAACAACGTTCGACTCGTTGTAGAAGTCGAAGCCCCATACCCGCTCCCCGATTTGCGTGCGCGTCAAGACATGACCCGCATTCCGCATGAGGTATTCTAGAAGCATGAATTCGCGCTGGCTGAGGTCTAGGACTTTGCCGCTTCTTCGCACAATGTGGCGTAAGGTGTCCATTTCCAGATCGCCCACTTGCAGTACGCTGGTGGTTTGCAGGGGAGGGCGGCGGATTAGCGCCTGAATGCGTGCCAGAAGTTCGGAGAAGTCGAACGGCTTGACCAGATAATCGTCTGCGCCTGTGTTCAACCCGCGCACACGGTCTTCTACTGCGTCACGCGCTGTTAATACGAGGATGGGGGTTTTCACGCCGTAGTCTCGCAGTCGTCGCAAGAGTTGAAGCCCATCCATTTTGGGCAGCATCAAATCGAGGATCACAATGTCATAGTCAAGGTGGGCGGCGTGATCTAAGCCTTTCTCGCCATCCTGCACCCAATCGACGGTGTGACCCGATTCTCGCAGTCCCTGACAGATAAACTTACCAATACCTTCTTCATCTTCTACGAGCAGCAGTCGCATATCTAATGTATCACTTTGCCTACTTTATCCACTCTACCGAGCCTTATCTTAGCCTCTCTTTTTCAGTTTAGGTCAAAAATAAGAACCTTCTTAGAGTCGTCTTAAGGTGATCACAATTTTTGGAAGTAAGCTGGAAGCACCTCATTCACACAATGAACACAATGGCAAACTAAATGGAATTTGCGTTCATCTTGATTCCGTTCGCGCTTGCCGCCCTGATTCCCGTGTTCGGGCAAAGCATTCGTGAAACTCGATTGAATTGGATACTAGCAGCGGTCATGCTGGTGCTGTTCGGTTGGTTAATCAGCCTGATTCCAACGATACATGAACTCGGCTCGATTACGCTTGAACAGCCATGGATCGAAAGTTTTGGACTCACATTTGCCCTGTACATTGACGGGTTGGCGCTGATCTTTGCGCTGTTGATCACGGGGATTGGCGCGGCGATATTTTTGTACGCTGGCTACTACATGGAAGGTGATCCACGAGCGCCGCGCTTTTTCGCGCTGTTGATGGCGTTCACGGGGAGCATGTTGGGCGTCGTGCTTTCGGGCAACTTGATTTTGCTGTTCGTTTGCTGGGAACTGACGAGCGTATTCTCGTTTCTGCTGATCGGTTTCGACGGCGAGAAACCGGAAGCGCGGCACGGCGCAGCGCAAGCCCTCGTGATCACAGGTGGGGGCGGGTTGGCGTTGTTCGTCGGTATTATCCTGATGGGCATGGCGGGCGGCTCATTCAGTGTCGCCGACATTCTGCAAACGCCATTGCAAGATCACCCGTATTATTCAGCTATCACAATTCTATTTTTGATCGGATGCTTCACCAAAAGCGCACAAGTGCCGTTTCATTTCTGGTTGCCTGGCGGCATGACCGCACCCACACCCGCCAGCGCATTTTTGCATTCCGCCACGATGGTCAAAGCGGGAATCTATTTGCTGGCACGCATGATCCCTGTGCTTGGCGATACCAATTTATGGCTGACTGCGCTGGTCAGTGTTGGCGCGATCACGATGCTTGTGGGCGCGTTCAATGCCCCATTCAAACGTGACCTAAAAGCGTTACTCGCATATGCCACCGTGAGCTGGTTGGGCGCGTTGGTGCTGCTGCTTGGTTTGCCGCACTATGAAGGCTACATGGCGGCAATGGTCGGGATCATCGGTCACGCGCTGTATAAGAGTCCGCTGTTTATGCTGGTCGGCATCATCGACCATACGACGGGAACACGCATTATCGACAAGCTAGGCGGATTGGCGCGACAAATGCGCGTCGGCGCGTTGATCGCCGTCGTATCCGGTCTGTCGATGGCGGGCATTATCCCGCTCATGGGATTCGTCTCGAAAGAAACACTCATTCATTCGCTGCTGGCGTATCATGGGGAGTTTGCCACCGTGATCGCGCTGGTGGCGTTCGTCTCGGCGGGTTTGCTGGTGGTCGCAGTGGCGATTTACGTATGGGATGTGTTTTTCCGTCCGGCAGGGGTTCACGCTCACACTGATAGTGATGCTACAGATGGACACGACGATCACGCAGATGAGCATCATCACCACGCGCCGAACCCGTTGATCTTTTTGGGTCCCGGCGTGATCGCGGCAATGTCACTGGTGACGGCGCTGGCGCTTGAACCGCTGATTGTCCCGCTGATTGAAATGGCAATGCCTGAGGGAGTCGAATTCTCGCTGTACCTGTTCAGCGGCATCAATCGAGAATTCATCATCAGTATGGTGATTGTGGCGGCGGGGGTCGGTGTTTTCCTTGCGCGAGGGTTGTGGCTGCGACAACTGCCTGAACCGCTCAATGTGGCGTCTATGTATAAGGCGATTATGCATAGGGTGGAGCGGCTTGGCGATGTCATGCTGCTGGTGCAAAACGGCAAATTGAGCCATTACCTCGCGGTGATCCTCGGCGTGGTTGGCGTGTTGATGCTGCTTCCGGGTACGCAGTATTTGCAGACGACAGGCATTGAGTTCAATGTGCAAACAAGCAGCGACATTCTGAAAGGCGTCCTGCTCATTTTGACGATTGTTTCGACGCTGGCAAGCATTCTATTTAAGGGGCATTTACTCGCTGCGCTGGCGTTGGGAGTCGCGGGGTATGCTGTCGCTGGCGTGTTCCTGCTTGAACCTGCGACAGATGTCGCGCTGGTACAGGTGTTGGTCGAAACGCTGGCAGCGGTGCTGGTGATCGTCATGTTGAGCCGCATCAGCGAGAAGAAACGCAAACGTGCGTCGGAAGTTTTATGGGGCAGTGGGCGCGGGATCATCCGGCGTGATCTGATCGTCGCCATTATGGTGGGGGCAGGTGTTGCCGCGTTCGCGCTGGCGGCGGTTATCAATCGCCCTGAACGCGAAAGCGTCATTGCCGATTGGTATCTGGATAATGCCGAGTCGGTGGGCGTTACTGATGTCGTCGGCGCGATGATCACCGATTTTCGCGGCACCGATACGCTGATCGAAATCACCGTATTCAGTATGGCGGCACTGGGATCGCTGACTGTGCTGCAACTGACCAAACAGCGTGACATGGACGGGGCGTTTCAAATTCCCACGCCGATCAGCCAGATCACCACGCCGCTGACTCGCCTTGCTGCTACGCTATTTTTACCATTCGCGGTGGTGATCGCGCTGGCGCAACTGCTGTACGCGGGGGATGCGCCGGGAGATGGGTTTACTGCGGGGGTGATCGGCGGGATTAGTCTGGCGCTGTGGTATCAGGTGTTCGGCTACGGCAGCACTCGAATCCGCCATATCCGCGCCGAAATGATCATTGGCGTTGGACTCAGTTTGGCGCTGTTCAACGCCGTGCTGCCGCTCTTGTTCGGCGCGAGTTTCCTATCGCACAGCAATTTCGGGGATATTCCGCTGCCTGCGGGACTGCATTTTAGCTCTAGCACGCTGTTTGAGATCGCTATCGCGCTGACCGTCTTTGGCAGCATGGTTAATATTATCAACGCCATCACCAATCCAGAGGGAATCGAGGAATTATCATGAACATTCTGTTTGCGCTGGCAACCGGAGTCCTGTTTGGAATGGGTGTGTATCAACTGCTGCGCCGCGATTTGGTGAAGGCGGCAATGGGCTTCTACAGCATTTTCACGGGAGTCAATTTGTTCATGCTGTCCGCCGGGGTGTTTGACGGGCAAGTTCCCGCCTATACCGATCAAGTGGCGAATGGTCAGCCAAGCGACCCGGTTGTGCAATCGCTGATCCTCACGGCAATCGTGATCAGTTTCGGCTCGTATGCGCTTCTACTGGGCATGATCAACGTGGCTGCGAACCGATTCAAAACAGTGGACTCGCACGAAATCGATCAGCTAAAAGGCTAAGTAGATGAATGGCATAGATAATCCACTGATTTTAGGCGCGATCATCACGCCGTTGATCGGGGCGGCGATCTGTTTGCTGCTGTCGCGGCATAACCACGCGCAGCGCATTATCGCGTTGATCGCGGGGGTGATCGCGTGCTTGTGCAGCATCGGCGTGCTGATCGCAAATGTGCAAGGCGAGAGCGTCAGCGTACAGGTTTATCATCTGGGCGGTTATGGCGTCCCGTTCGGGATCGTGCTTGTGGCGGATATGCTGGCGTCGTTGTTCGCTGTGATGGGAACCAGCGTCGTCGCTGCCGGACTGCTGTACTGCTTGCAGTGCCGCGATCACTCACTGACGTATCCCGTCTTTATGCCCGCCTTCCTGTGCATGGGGGCGGGGTTGTGCGGTAGTTTCTACACGGGCGACATCTTCACATTTTTTGTGTTCCTTGAACTGATGGTTATGTCGTCGGTGGTGATGGTTGCCGTCTCGGATAACAAACTAGGCTTGGAAGCGGCGATCAAGTACCTGTTCATCAGCGGAATCGGCTCGATGCTGCTGCTGCTCGGCATTGCGGCGATTTACACAACCTTCGGCACGCTCACGCTGGCGCATATCGCACAGGAACTTTCGAGCGGGGAACGTCCGCTGCTGGCGCTACCCGCCGCCGTGATGATCATGAGCGCGTTTCTGGTCAAAAGCGCGGTTGTGCCGTTCCACTTCTGGCAGCCCGACTTTCATACTACCGCGCCGACTCCGGTCAGCGGTTTGCTGTCGTCGGTGGTGGTCAAGGTGGGCATTTACGGGATCATTCGCAATAACACGCTGTACCTGACCCAAGAAGCGCCCTACATCCAGAATATCCTGATTGTGTTGGGGTTGGTCGGTATCTTCTTCGGCGGCTTGTCTGCGCTGCGAACATGGAACGCCAAGCGCATGTTAGCGTATTCGACGTTGGGGCAGGTGGGGTTCATCCTTGTGGCGATGGGATGGGGATCACCGCTGGCGCTGGTCGCCGCGATCATTTACATCGTCAACCATGCTTACATCAAGTCGGGATTGCTCATGCTCACGGGGGCTATTGCCAGTCGTCAGCATGGACACAGCGCCGATCTGAATGATTTAGAGGGGGCAGGGCGCGGTTTCAAACTGTTGAGTATTTTGTACCTCATTGGCGGGTTGGCGCTGTCGGGCGTGCCGCCGTTCAACGGTTTTATCAGCAAATTGGCGCTTGTGCGCGGCGGCGTGGATGAGGAAAGCTGGCTGATTCTTGGGCTGGTGATCGCGGGCGGCGTCCTGACGCTCATCTATATGACGCGGACATGGCAATGGATTTTTCAGCGTCCGCCGCGTTCTGATCACGCAGCACCCGTTACCGTAGAAACGCACGCCGTGAGTGCATCACATCGCCCTGACAGCGCCCTTGCGCCCGCGTTGTTGATCGCGTTTTGTGTTGTACTCGGCGTGTTCGCCACACCGTTGATTGAACTGGCGGAGACTACCGCCGCGCAGATCGCACAGCCGGCGATCTATACTTGCGCCGTGCTGCCGCCGTCCTTCTTGCCCGCCGAGTCGTTTGAAGCCTGTCAAAACTTGCAGCTTACACAGGTTGCATTTGTTCCATGAGGGTTTGCTATGAACCACATTTTAGTTCCGGCACTGCCGATTAGCCTGTTGTGGGTTGCCGTAACGGGGCGGGTTGAGTGGGGGAGTCTGCTGGTTGGCTATATCATTGGCGTGATCACGCTGAGCGTGTTGAGCGTGCTTGGTATTCGCTTTAACCAGCGATTCACGCCGCGTCAAGTCATTTCATTGTTACGCTACAGCGCCTTGCTGTTCTGGAATGCTCTTGTTTCCAGTGTGCAAGTCGCGCTGATGCTGCTGCGCCCTAAAATCGAACTGAAAACGGGGATTATTGCCCTGCAAACGGGGGATCACAGCGCCGATCAGTATCTCGCGGCGTTGAGCGCACATGGACTCAATATGACGCCGGGTGAACTGGTGATCGATTTTGGCGATGATGGGATGCTGTTTGTTCACTGTCTTAATCTCGAAACTTCGCGCCCACACCTTGAAGCAGAGCAAGTAAAACGTCTGCGTCTTTTGCGCGAGATTATGGGCGTGGAGGAGGATGAGTCATGACTAACCTAATTGATTGTGAGGATAGAATTTACCTCAATGTGCAGGGGGATGAGTCATGACTAACCTGATCGACTTCATCCAGAATGCCGCGCTGGTGATTCTGGTTATTGCTCTCATTCCGGCGACGTATCGCATCTGGACGGGTCCTTCGGCTATGGAACGTCTGCAAGCCCTTGACCTGACAACAACGGTCTTTGTGGGGATTATCATTGTGCTTGGACTCGTCCTCGACAACGCGCAAATGATTGACATTGGAATTGCGCTGGCGGCGTTCTCGTTTGTTGCGACACTGGCGATTGCCCGCTTTATCTCTGAAGGGCGGTTTTTCTGATGCTGATTTTGGAACTCATTGGTTCGATCATTTTGCTCATTGGCGTGTTTTTCTGCGTGGTAGGCGTGTGGGGGTCCATTCGTTTGCCGGATGTGTTCACCCGTCTCCACGCCAGCAGCAAGGTATCGTCGGTGGGAATTATTGGCTTGTTGATTGCATCGGCACTGCTGCTGAATGAGTCCGCGCCCAAAGCTGTCGCGCTCGGCATCCTGATTTTGTTTTCCGCGCCAGTTGCCTCTCAAGCGATAGCGCGATCTGCTTATCGAGACGGGTGTATCGTGGTGGGG
The DNA here is from genome assembly GCA_038214955.1 of Aggregatilineales bacterium. GTDB lineage: Bacteria > Chloroflexota > Anaerolineae > Aggregatilineales > Phototrophicaceae > Flexifilum. Next base: position 21,040 of record JBBQRJ010000017.1, read on the forward strand.
CTGCTTCAAAACGATCTGGATGTGCAATACGTCGATTTCGCGTTCAATTATACGATTGGCGAAGAGTCGCCCGAAGTGAATGAACCAACGAGCTATGTCACGTCGAGCAGTGAGGAATAAATAAAACATGGCTAATCAATGTACACATCTTGGGCTTGCACAACGGGTCAAACCCAGCGCACAGGGCTGCGAAGAATGCCTGAAAAATGGGGAAACATGGATGCATCTGCGAATTTGTCTGGTCTGCGGACATGTGGGCTGCTGCGATACATCAGCCCACAAGCACGCGACCAAGCATTTTGAACAGACGGGACATCCGATCATTCAGAGCTTTGAAAAGGGCGAAAACTGGCTATGGTGTTACGTCGATGAAGTTTTGATGCAGCCTCGCCAGAAGGCGAAGTAACGGCGCTATCGAGTGACCCCGAAAAGCGCACTCCGTTGTGCGCCCCATGGGAAAATGCTATAGTGACCCTAGTGATCGCTTTCTGCTTGGAGAACCGCTTGAACCCTCATAAGCAAGTTCGTCTCGCCCGCCGCTTGCTGGATCGAAGCTACGACGCACCCATTACCATTGAGGATTTGAGTCGAGCGGTAGCCCTCTCGCCGTATTACCTGATCCGGTCATTCAGGCATGTCTATAAGCAAACACCGCATCAATACCTGGTGGGGCAGCGTATTGCCAGAGCCAAAGAACTTTTGCGGAACACTGACCTGAGCGTCACCGAGATTTGCGCGGCGGTTGGCTTTGAAAGTCTGGGATCATTTAGCACGTTGTTTCGCAAAGTTGCCGGCGTATCTCCAAGTGCTTATCGGGTCAGCAGTCACCCTACTCTCACCCCTCGATACATTCCTTTTTGCGTATGTTTACTTCACGGTATCGAGGATGAGCCAGAGCTTTAAAACAGAGCAATTTTCGAGAAGCCAAAATAGCACAAATGTTTTATCATTCTGAAATATACAGGAGATGACGATGATAAACAGACTTTCTGTCGCAACCATTTGGGTTAAGGATCAGAATGAGGCGCTACGCTTTTATACGGAAAAACTCGGTTGTGAAATCCGCGCGGATTTCACAAAGGGCGCTTATCGGTGGCTCACCGTCGGCTTGAAAGACCAGCCAGATATGGAATTTCAGCTTGCGGCGCTGAAACCGGGTGGAGGGCTTACTCAGGAAGAAGCAGATCAACTGACGAAACTTGTGGAAGCGGGCAAACTTGGCGTCGGTCCGTGGAAAACGGACGATTGCCAGAAGACCTATGAGGCTCTCAGTGCTAAAGGGGTGGAATTTCTGCAACCTGCCACAGATCGCCCGTATGGGATTATCGAAGCCATTTTCAAGGATAACAGCGGCAACGTCATGGTACTTTCTCAAGACAAGGCATAGCGCTTTTCCTGACCTCGATCATCAAATAAGTTACGGGAGGATGTTTCTATGACCCAACCTACAAAGAAGCCAAAGCAGAAATCCAATGCCTTCACGGACGAAGAACGCGCCGCGATGAAGGAGCGTGCCAAAGAGCTGAAGGCGAACAAGGCGGACGGGGAAGGCAGTGTCCTCGCAAAGCTCGCCGAGATGTCGGAACCGGATCGCAGCATGGGCGAACGACTCCATGCTATCATCAAAGCCAACGCGCCAAGCCTCTCGCCGAAACTCTGGTACGGGATGCCCTCGTATGCCACCAAGGAGGGTAAGATCGTTTGCTTCTTCCAAGCCGCGCAGAAGTTCAACGCGAGGTACGCGACCCTGGGTTTCAACGACACGGCGAAACTCGATGAAGGCACTCTGTGGCCGGTTGCCTTCGCGCTGAAGGAGTTGACTGCCGAAGACGAGGTAAGGATCGGCGAACTCGTGAAGAAAGCGGCGGGCTGAGGACTGCCTGACTAGCGATCAGGGTAAAATTGAATACCAAGACACACCTGTGGCAGTCAAAACTGCCACTTTTGTTTTTATAGAGAAGCAGACTTCAACCTCCAGACTCCAACCTCATCAACGCTGATCGGTACGCACATGGTAGCACCAACATTGCCTGCTCTCCGAAAAGCCGCTGCCCCCTCTCCCGAAAAGCCGCCTCACCCCCAACCCCCTCTCCCAAAAAGCCGCCGCTCCGCTCTATTATCATCCCGAAAAGCCGCCTCACCCCCCAACCCCCTCTCCCAAAAAGCCGCCGCTCCGCTCTATTATCATCCCGAAAAGCCGCCTCACCCCCCAACCCC
>JBBQRJ010000018.1:0-22960 GCA_038214955.1 Aggregatilineales bacterium
ATCGCCGCTTCTTCAAGATCATACGGAATCGTGTCGAAGAAGCCCTTCAACATCCACACGCTGAACGGCAGCGCGACGGTGCAGTAAGCCAGCGTCAGCCCCGCCCAACTGTTGAGCAAGCCAAATTCTTTGAGCAGGTTGTACAGAGGCACAACCAGAATTGCGCCGGGAAACATCTGCGTCACCAGAAACGACGCTAGTACGCCGCCGCGTCCCGGAAACTTGAACCGTGACAATGCATACGCACACGACGCCGCCAGAAACACGCCGATTGTAGTCGTGATCAATGCAATGGCAAGGCTGTTCAACCCCCAGCGCCAGAACAGGTTGATTTCCTCGCCCGACGCCGGATCACGCGCCGACATCCCGTTCAGCATGTGATCGTAATTTTCCAGCGTAAACTGGATCGGGAACAGAGTCACATTGCTGCTTTCGACTTCGGCTTGCGGCTTAAACGAGGTACTCAACACCCAGAAAATCGGGAACAACATCACAATCGTGGCGAAAATCAAAATCGCGTGGGTCACTACATCAGCCAGAAGCAGCTTTTGACGCGGATCCAATACGCTTTTCGCAGTCGTTGTTGCGACTGGACTATCAGAATACGAACGCGCTGTCATGACACCCCCTGAGGATTGCTATTCAACACGCGCATGTAACTTGTGCTGAAAATGACCAGAATCACGAGGATGATGACCGAAAATGCCGCCGCGATCCCATATTGAGGCGCTTGTCCGAAACCGAGTCGCCATGCCCATGTCGATAGAATCTCAGTGCTTCGGAAAGGTCCGCCCTCAGACACTAAGAAAATAATGTTGAAGCTGTTGAACGTCCAGATGGTACCCAACAGCGTGATCGTCATAATCACGGGGCGCAGCAGGGGCAGCGTAATTCCGGTGAACTTTTGCCATTCATTCGCGCCATCGACAACCGCCGCCTCGTACAATTCACCGGGGATGCTTTGCAAACCGCCGAGCATGGTCACCATATTGAATGGAATCGCCAGCCATGTATTTGCGGCGACGACAGCAAACATCGCCCAACCGGGGTTCGATAACCAGGGGACTTCCGCCATATTCAGAGAACCGAGCAGGTTGTTGAAAAAGCCAAAATCACCGTTGTACAGGAAGCGCCACACAAACGCCGAAATATACGATGGAACTGCCCACGGCAAAATCAGCAGGATACGATACACTGCCCGCCCTCTAATGTTCCGATTGAGCAAAATTGCCAAGCCCAGCCCAATCGTGATGTGCGGGACGATGTTCAGAGTTGTCCACAGCACCGTCTGCCCGAAAATCGACCAGAAGTTATATTGAGGCGTTTGCAGTACCGCCGCGTAATTTTCAAATGGATTGCTAAAGAACGTGTAGGCGGCGGGAATAATGCGCTGACCGATCACCCGCGTGGTATTCATCTGCGTGGCATTCGTAAAACTGAGCAAAATGCCGTTGATCAGCGGATAGAACACCAGCGCCATCATGACGATCAATGCTGGCGCGATGAAAATATAGGCGTACCGTGCGTTAGGCGCTGCGTCGAATGCCTCTGCGAACACGTTGCTGCCCGTCCGCTTAAGGAAAACTTGCAGTACCAGCAGCGTTGCACCAATGACCGTCAGCCACAAACCAGCGCCGATCACGCTGCTAAAGTTTGGAAAAACCGTATTTTGCGTAAAAAAGGCGCTGAAATGAAAAATCGCCATGCCCGCACCTATCGCGGTGATCATCGGCGTAATCCAGCGCGTTTTCGGTGACAATACCCCGACCAGCGAAGCGGCTAAACTGGTCAATCCGCCAAACAGCACAAAAAACAACGATGTCACTTCATAACGGGGACTGCCAGCCGGAATCGCCGTGAGGAGCGATAGTCCTGTGTGACTTGAGTCACCAATGACCAACCAGGGCAGCGCAAGAAATGCCACCACGACAACGAGAGCAGCAGCTAAAGCTGCGAGATCAGGCAAATGTTTTAGGTTCATATTGTGTCCTATGGAGATAGGTCAATGACCTATCTCCATGTGATTCTGGTTGTTTTAGTTGAGCTGGTTATTCAGCGGGGGCGGCGGGTTCGTTTTGCAGCAGCAGTTCCCACGCCGCCGCAACGTTGTCCATCGCCGCTTGTGCTTCGGTTTCGCCCAGCATAAAGGCGCTGTACTGGGGCGCAAACTCTGTGTAAATCTGACCGCCAGCGACCAGCACCGGGCGATTACGCGCCACGTTCATCTGCGCGAGGAAACCTTGCAGAATGGCGTTTTCAGCCAATGACGGGTCATCGTAAGCCGCCGCAAGGGTCGGGACGAGGTTCAGGTCAGTTGCCAGAAGTACTTGGTTCTCCACACTGTTCAAGCAGCGCACGAATGCCAACGCTTCGTTCGGGTAAGGTGAACCCGCGTAAATCGAGTATTCGTGACCACCAACAGGCGAACCCTGTAAGCCATCGGGACCAGCCGGAATTGCTGCAATGCCGAGGTTTTCGGGATCGGTGAAGGCTTCACCACTCAGCATGTCGTTCGTCGCCCACGGGCCAATGATGTGAATGCCAGCGCGACCTTCTTTGAACGCTGTGATCGAGTTGCCGTACTGGTTCGCGGGATCATAACCGGGACCCATAACGCCTTCGTCCAGCCAACCCTTGACCAGTTCCAACGCCTCAATCGTGCCGGGGCTGTTGATGCCAATCGTGTAAGTGCCGTCTTCGTTTGCGGTGATCAAATCGCCACCGTAAGCCCACATGAAGGCTTGGAACGCATATTCCGCCCACAGTGTCGCCATTCCGTAAATGGGTTCTTCTGCTGTGCCGAGCGCCGCAATAGCGCGGATCGCAGCATCAAGTTCTTCCATCGTCTGCGGAGGATTTTCAGGATCAAGCCCTGCCTGTTCAAACAGCGCCTTGTTGTACGCCAGCGCGGGCGCGTCCGTCACCTGTGGCAAACCCCACACGCCGCCGCCCCACGTATTATAGTTGAACGGTGCTGCAAGGTAGGTCGCCGCTTCTTCTTCGGTCACGGGTTCGGTAAACATCGAGGCGTCAGACAGGTCATACAGATAGCCGAGTGCCGCAAATTCAGGACCCCACGCAATTTCACTGCGGAGAATATCAGGCGCTGCCCCGGCTTGCGCGGCAGTACGATAGTTGTTCTGTGCATCGCTGAACGGAACGTACTCATAGTTCAAGGTCACGCCTGCCGATTCAGCGCAGACGTTTGCCATTTCTTCAAACACCACACGTTCATTGTCGTTCATGGTGTCCCAGTAAGTAATGGACGGGGTATCTTGCGCTTGCACGCCGATAGCGACAAATAACAAAACCAATAAAGAAAGAATGCCGAACTTCTTCATGTACAACTGCTCCTTAGAGATTTACTTGCTCATTGAGGTGAACCCAATCACCATTCGCTTACTATAATGTACCGCGAGCAACATTTATACCGGACTTTTGGATACTTTGCCTAAATCGCGCCGTGATTTTTTAAGATTCATCTACGCTTTTCTGCCGTTGAGTCGCCAACTTTCAGGCGGCAGCAAATTGACAACCGCAATCAAATCCTGATCGAGTAGGTCTATCCGCTCAATGGCGATGTCAGTGTAAAAGGATTCTCCGGCGATTTCGACCAATTCATCCGGTACAACAAAACCCAGATCGGTGAAGAAGCGACCACCACTGTCCTGTGACGTGTAGAAGCCGTAAGTAGATTCGTGACATACTCCCCCGCCTAAAGGCGGGGGCTTTACGGCGTTTTTCTGGTAAAGTCGATTGTCATAGCGATACGTCCAGCCCGCTCCAGATCGGCACTTCAAACAATCGTATGGCGATTATCCGTTCACATGACACAATACGAACATTAGTTCCATTCCATGTCCGATAAAAAGTTAAGTCAACGATTCCCGGAGCAGGCAACAAAAAACGGCGAGAAATTTCTTCTCACCGTTTTGTTTGCTCCACCAATTGTACTCAATCCGAACATCTGAATGAGAAAACAAGCTGATTTCCTCCCAGCATATCACATATTTTTTTGATCGCTGTCGCTTTATTGCCCAGCTATCAGCACTGTGGCGACTAGTGTGACAAGAGTAGCGAGCAGGAATATGATTCACATCCAGTACGGCGACATCCGGCTTGAAATGGAGAATGAGTTCTTTGACTTTTTCGCCATCGCCCGCCTCAGCGACGACTTCAATATCGTCATCTTCTTCCAGAAACTCGCGGATACCTTTCCGAACGACAGCATGATCATCCTCTAAGACCACGCGAATAGGCGGCATTAACTTTTCCTTCGACAACTCACGGACTTCAAATAAGGCACACTGTATCATTTATCTTAGGGCAAACAATCGAAAAGTGGGCAAGAGAAGCCATTTCTTCCTGCCCACTTTGCATCGAACGATGGTTCTGAGGTATTGCTCGTTACGTGGTTGTGTTCGTCATCATGCGACAGGACTCCGCGCACTGACGGCAGATCGCCGCGCAGTCGAGCATCTGTTGATCGCCGTTTGCAAGCCGTTCGCAGTCCTGAGCGCAGCGTTCGCACGCTTCGGCGCACACACCGCACATCCGTCCATGTATTTCTGAACCGCGCAGCATGAAATCGGCGCTATTGGCACAGGCGGCGGCGCAGTCCAACAGAATGTTGATGTGCAACGCCGACGCATGTTCGCCACCCATTTCCAGACAGTGACTTACGGTTGTCAGGCAGCTTGCATGACATGACTGACATAACTCGATACAACGCTGCATCTCTGAACTCATTTGACTGTGGTGCATCCTTCGTTCTCCTCATTGCTATACCTGACGAACGTGCATTTCTGTCGGTGTCACCAACGAGGAGACAGCATGTTGTGGTGGCGATCATGGGACACGACAGCATTTGTCTTGACTTCCAACCCCATAGAGAATTACTCAGCCAATTCAGGAACGGAACGGGCTTCAGCATCAGCTTGAGTCGAGGCAATTCCATTTTCAGCAATATCCGCAAGCAACCAGTTCATTTCCGCTATTTCGCGGCGCTGCGCCGCGATGATTTCGTCGGCAAGCTCGCGCACGCGGGTATCCTCGATCTGCGCGCGTTCGCTCGTCAAAATGGCGATGGAGTGATGCGGGATCATGGCGCTCATGTACGACGAGTCACCGACCGTACTTTGACTGCGGACGAGAAACAGCGCGATCAGGAAAACGATGAGACTGCCGACGTAGATAGCGATATTGATCCTGTTGTCACTGTACATGTTCCGCATATAACTGAGCATGATGACTGCCATCGCCGCGCCCATGATAAAGGTCATGAACACGCGCGTCTCGCTCCAGCGAACATGAGCGATGTCATAGGTATTCAGGTACATGAGTCCGAACATGACGATCATCGACGTTGCAATCATCGCTCCAAACCTGATGTAGGCAGACTGTTTTTCCTGATTCACGATTCACCTCTCCGTGATTGTATCACCATTCCATACTTGTCAGACGATTGGTAACCCTGCACCAGATTACCGATTTTCGTAGGCGGTTAGCAAGTCCTCGTAGCGGGCAATTTCTTCGGTCTGGGCATTGATGATGGCTTGTGCCATGTCGCGGAGTTCAGCGTGTCCGGCGCTGTCAGCATCACGCTCTAGCAGCCGCTCGGACATATGAATGGCATCGTCGTGGTGATCGATCATCGATTCAAGCCATGCAGTCTCATACTCTGCCCCTTCGAGGCGGTTGAAGCCTGCGAACATGCCCATCATCATGGCGGGATCGGTTGAGGGCATTCCTTCCATGCTGTCCATCCCCCCCATATCGTCCCCCATCATTTCCATCATTTCCATCATATCTGCCATCGCGTGCGGACTGTAATCGACGTTGTACCACGCCAGCAGCCACGCCTGCATTTGCTCGATTTCCGGCTGCTGCGAGTCGATGACCGCTTGACATTCCGCACGGAGTGTGTCGGAAACATCTTCACGCGCCAGACAGTCGAGCGCCATGTCGATTGCCATCTGGTGATGGTCGATCATGCCTTCCATGAAACGCACTTCAGCGCGACCTATGCGCCCTTCGATAGGCGCATCCGCCATCGTAGCCGGAACGATAACAACGGTCAGTAGAACTGCCAACAAACCCAAGAACATCCGAAATGTCTTCATTACAATCTCCATGCTCACTTCCGTTCACACCGCAAGTATCCACATAGTTCTACAACATTTCACCCGCCATATCGCCTGTTTTTCGACCCCGCCAAATAGCGTATGCAGTCACGTTGTTGAAGCGTCATCATCTTATGTCGGCAAAGTGGTAGCGGCAGAAAATAGCTTGATCATGATTCAGTGCGGCGACGAAAACTGCCATTCACGCTATATGGCTCATCAGAAGCGGTCTGAATCGGACTACAATGTAGATTGTAACACAAAAAACATCCCAACAGACTATAATGTAGGTTGTAACACAAGAAGCATCCCAATTTTTAGGAGTAAGCACCCATGACCCCCTCTCCAGATCATTCGCATGACCCTACTCATGATGGAACGCACATCCCCCCACACGCATCAGAACACGCGCACCACACCGCGCAACCCGAACCCTTGGAACATGCAGCCAACCACGCAGCGCACAGCAGCGACTATCGCGCCAATGAACTTGTAAAACCAGATCACGATCAAGCTGCTCATATGTCTCACGACGCTCATGCTGGACATGGCGTGATGCACGAAGGTCATGCGACCATGATGCGTAACCGTTTCTTCGTGTGCTTGCCGCTAACGATCATCGTCGTGCTTTTTTCGCCGATGGTTCAGAACTGGCTCGGTTTCTCAATGCCAGAATTTCCCGGCAGTCAGTTGATTGCGCCAGTTCTCGGCACGATCATTTTCGTCTATGGGGGGCTGCCTTTTTTGAGCATGGCGCGGCAAGAACTGACCCTCCGCCAGCCCGGTATGATGACCCTGATCTCACTGGCGATCACGACTGCCTACTTCTACAGCGTCGGTCTGTTCTTGTTCCCACCGCAGGACGCGATGGGAATGCAGCCCGGCGTGATGATGGATTTCTTCTGGGAACTGGCGACACTGATCACCGTTATGCTGCTCGGACATTGGATTGAATTGCGTAGCGTGGGTCAAGCGCAGGGAGCGCTGCGCGAACTGGCGAAACTGCTGCCCGATACCGCCGAACGTATTCTTTCTTCTGGCGAGACGGAAAAAGTTGAAGCCAGCCAACTTCACGTTGGAGATCGTGTTTTGGTGCGTCCCGGCGCCAGCATTCCGGCAGATGGAAACGTCATTGAGGGCGAAAGCAGTGTCAATGAGGCGATGATCACGGGCGAAAGTATGCCCGTCCACAAACGCCCTGACGATAAGGTGATTGGGGGAACCGTCAATACCTCCGGTTCGCTGCGCGTCGAAATTATGCAAGTCGGGCAAAACACCGCATTGGCGGGGATTATGCGGCTGGTTGAGGACGCGCAAAAAAGCCAATCGCACGCGCAAACGCTGGCTCAGCGTGCCGCTTTCTATCTGACAGTAATCGCTATTGGTGCAGGACTTCTCACGTTCGTTGGTTGGTTAATCTTTACCGGCAGCCTATCTGATGCAGTGCGTAATACCGTCACTGTGCTGGTGATTGCCTGCCCGCACGCCCTCGGTCTCGCTGTCCCGCTGGTGGTCGCTATTTCCACCACCTTGAGCGCACGGAACGGATTGCTGGTACGGAAACGCATGGCTTTGGAAAACGCGAAAGACCTGACCACTATCATCTTCGATAAAACTGGGACGCTCACCAAAGGGGAGCAGGGGGTTGTCGATGTCGCTGTGCGGGATGTGAGCGTCGAAGATGCGTTGAGCATTGCAGCGGGCATCGAGGGCGACAGCGAACACATGGTCGCGCAGGCGATCCGTAAATATGCTCAGGAAAAGAAGATCACACCCTCGCCAGTGACTAATTTTGACAGCCTAGCAGGACGCGGTGTTAAAGCCACCGTGAATAGCGCGACCTATTACGTGGGTGGACCGCGCCTTCTGGAACAGCAAGGCTGGTCAGTTCCAGAATCGTTGAGGAGCGCAGTAAACAAAGCCGAGTCTGCCGGGCAAGCGGTGATCTATCTCGGTAATGAGCAGGGGATCATCGCGTTGTTCGCTATTGCTGATGTGATCCGCGAGGAGAGCCGCATCGCGGTGCAAAAACTGCATGATCTTGGATTAAAAGTTGCGATGCTCACGGGCGACAGTGAAGCGGTGGCGAAAGCAGTCGCTCAGGAATTGAACATCGATACCTATTTCGCTCAAGTGCTGCCAGAACACAAAGCAGACAAAGTACGCGAACTTCAGAGCGGCGGCAACAAGGTAGCCATGGTAGGCGATGGTGTGAACGACGCGCCCGCGCTTCTGACCGCTGATGTGGGCATTGCCATTGGCGCGGGGACGGATGTCGCCATCGAAAGCGCCGGTATCATCCTTATACGCTCCAATCCGCTGGACATCGTCAAGATCATTCGCTTGAGCCGCGCAACCTATCGCAAGATGATCCAGAATCTCATCTGGGCGACAGGCTACAACGTGATCGCCATCCCGCTGGCGATGGGCATCCTCGCCCCGTTCGGCATCACACTTGACCCGGCAATCGGCGCGGTCTTCATGTCTGTGAGTACTGTCGTTGTCGCGTTCAACGCCCAGACGCTGCGCCGCCTCAATCTGAATACGGCATAGTGTTAGTGTATGACAAGAAAAAGCCCTTGTGCATGACAAGGGCTTTCGCTTCTGAAAGCTGAACGTGTCTTACGCTTCGGTGGGCGCGTATTCGATGGCAATCAGCGCCTGATAGATGGTCTCCCATGACGCCGGTTGATTCCACTGCACGGTAACCAACTGCGCCGGCTTGTTGATATCCAGCACTTCGACACCGGGAATGTTCTCAAGCTCACCGCGCACCGTGTTGACGCAGCCATTACACGTCATATTTAGCACTTTGAAGGTCTTCTGTTCCACGATTTAGTCTCCTCTTTCGTAACGTCCCTCTTTATAATCGTAGCAGTTCCGGTTTTCTGCAACACACGCCATTTGGCGGTATTTTGCTGACCGCATTCAGAAATATAATGACTGTAACCTTTGCCTTTATGCTGCCCATCGACGAATGCATTTAAGTCAGATTTAAGGGAACGTTGAGAGTGCATTTAAACAGGGAATGTCGCAATCGCGTATCGTAGAGACAGTTACGACGATACAGCGGAGACATCCTCAAATGTCATCCAACCGCCCGCCCCGGTGATCGTGCAGCAGCCCATCGTTCAGTCGAGCCGTTCCAGCCGATGACACGCCTATACCACATCCTGTGCCGCCCACTCGACAATCTGCTGCCGTTTGGGGATGCGCCCGGTTGAAAGAACCGTTTCGTTCATCACTAACCCGGCGTGCTTAGAATGCCGTAGGTCATGATGTCGGCGTAATCGGTGACTTTGACAACTTCATATTCAAGTACGCTGTCTGCTAGTGCTTCCCTGACTTCTTGTTCCAACTGTTTGCAGTTCGCGCAGCCGGAGCCGAGAATTTTTATGGTGATCATCGTGTTTACCTTCTTTTGAGGGCAATTGATCTGATGCATTTGTTTCAATAACTCACCTTACGCAGATCGTTATTTCTGACCCCACCCCCGACCCCTCCCCGAATTCGAGGAGGGGAGCAAGCAGACTCCTGCGTGCGCCCTCCCCTGAATTCGGGGGAGGGAGGCGAGCGCAGCGAGCGGGGTGGGGGTCAAACGGACACTCTGCGTAAGGTGAGTTAGAATGTTGGTGGCAGCACTCAGAGTCTTTATTCCCCGGTGTATTTCACCAGAGAGTATATGCGAGTCGGAGCAGGTTATTCGTTCAGACGAACAACAGCGAAACGCTCTGCGTAAGATTCGTTTTATTGGCTCAGGCTTAGTTTTCTAGCGCCAACTTCGCCACTGCAATCTATCACCTAACGGCTGAGAAAGTAAATCAGCACAATCGCCAGTATGATCAGTGTGGCAAACAATATTTCATTCAACAGAAAGGGGTGTGTCTGGGAGGGCGAACGTGGAGCGCTGCGTTTGACTCTACCGCGATAGTATCCCCGACCATCGACACGGTTGCCGTGATCATCCTCGCCACGCACCCATGTGGACTTGACCAACCACTTGTCCTCTTCAGGCACGGGTTTGCACACCACATGCAGTTTGATGCCATTCAGTGTGCAGATAAACTTGGTATCCCCATCGTCTTCAAGGTAGGTTCTATCCGGTCTGTCGATGGTTCTCAGTACCATGTCTTCGCTGATCTGACGAAGTTCCATCCGCTCACGGGCGTGTTTGCTGAAAACAATGTTGGTATAACGTTGAGGCATAAAGAAATCCTTTTAAAGGAGTATTCTGTATATCGTGGTGAAGAAGCTCCACCAATTGTACACAAACCGAACCCAGCGGGCAATCGGTTCTCTCTCATTTCCTGTCATCAATCGCTTACCCCAAACGTGAACAACGGCTTTCCTGCTTAGCCTAACGACATTCGGCTTTTGCGGTGAAAGGGAGAGCCTGAACCCTCCCCCAGTCACCTTGAAGCGCGCTGCCCGTGCCAGCAAAGCTCCCTCGGAAAGTGTATCACCCTTCCGAAGAGTCTTTGCCAGCCACAGCGAAATCGACGGTTCGTTGGGTTACTGAAAGGAAATGGCAAATGACTCGCGTTTTCGTATTCACCGATCACAAAGGGGGTGTCGGCAAATCGACATCCGCCACCAATATCGCCTTCGGCATCACCGGGATGCTCCACCGCGCCAATGCGTCTAACTGCCGGGTACTGCTCATCGACACTGCACTGTGCGACAGTTGCCGCCCGCTTCTATCCACCGCGACAGCCCCAACGTCGTTACACGTCCACTGATACACAGCAGCCCCGAGATGATCTGCTGCAATTGGCAGCGCATACTAGGGAAAAAGTGGTGTGTCAGTGCTATAATCTCAGTCTTGGGTTTTCGTTTAGAGTCGTGTCGTGAGAGACTACACTTTGCTCGAAAACACCATTCTTTTATGCTCCTATTTTGGTGAAGGCATTGAATTCTTGAAATACGCAAGGTTAGCGTCTTTAAGATGGTAACAATTCAAAATCATATTGAATCGATTATCTACTTTGAAGGAATAGCTGACGGTGAACTCAAGTACATTTCTGAAAAGACTGTGCTGCGGCATTTCTCCGGTGGGGAAACGATCTTCTTAGAAGGTGAACCGGCAGAAGGATTGTGGATTGTCGAAAAGGGAAATGTCAAAATTTTCAAACTTAGCCATGACGGTGGTGAGCATATTTTACATTTGTGCGGACCCGGTAAAACCTTCAACGACATCGGCGCACTCGATGGTGGTAACAATCCAGCTAATGCCACTGCTTTGAGTTCAGAAGCCGTTGTTTGGTTGGTGCCGTCAGAGGTCATCAAGTATGTATTGACGCAAAATCCACAAGTCGCGTTAAATGTAATCCGCTTGTTAGCTGTACGTGTTCGGTCACTTGTTGGTCAGATCGAAGACTTGGCGCTGTATTCTGTGATTGCCCGATTAGCGCGTTTCTTGCTCAAACAAGCTGAAGACCCCTCACTCAATGGGCCGGGCGTGACGCGCACAGCTATCGCTGCCCATATCAATACTACTCCCCAGACGATCAGTAATGTGCTGCATTCTTTGGAAGAATCTGGCGCGATCAAATTTGATCGTCACCGGATTGTCATTGTAAATGAACCCATCCTGCGTACACTCGCCTTACTCTAGCTCATGATATTTGTCACATCTTTTATGTGATAAATGCCACAAATCCCTGCTGCTTTTAATCCAGCTTAAATACACATCTGCTCTGCCCCTCTATTCTGAAGCTATAAACAGATGGATGTTTGTGTTTCTCTGCTCACACAACAGTGATCCTCAAGCAAACATCCTTCATCAATATTTTATCGAAAGCCAAAGGCATGAAATCAAAACAACTACTAGCAGACCTTGAATTTCACGATGCAGTACCTTTTGCTCAGCCCATTCTCGTAGATCAATACAGCCGTATCCTGCGCTGGATGCTCAAACCCGGACAACAAATCGCGGAGCATAAGGTGCCTGACTCGCCTTTCTATGTGGTTATCCTCAAGGGACGGGGCATGTTCGCAGGGCAAGACGGACAAGAACAGGAATATGGACCCCATTCACTGCTCATCTTCGAGCAGGGCGAACTCCATACGGTACATGCCTTAGATGAAGAATTGATCTTCATCAGCTTCCTTCAGGGGAAGGACGATATGGGATCAGAACGAACAGGCGGCGAAATCGGGCGTAAGTAGTTTAAATACGGTGATGTTTGTATGACTCCACAATGGATGCCTCAGATTAATCAAACGATGTGTAACGGATGTGGAGATTGTATTGCACAATGCCCATCGAGGGCGCTGGATTGGCAGGACGGAAAGGCATTCCTGCTATACCCCGATAAATGTCTTTACTGCGCGACGTGCGAAACGATCTGCCCGGTCAGCGCAATCGAACTTCCCTATCTTGTCCTTAAATCAGCAGATTTCTATAAGGGAAATCATGAAAGATAAGTCTATCAACCCAAATCTGGTGAGTGCTGTACTCATCGGTTTCACCATTCTGTTTTTGGCGCTCGTTCCTATTCGCATCGAGTTTGGACTGCCCTCAGTAGAAGCACAGGAAACCCCCGTGCCGACCGCCGAAACGGTTGGTTATGGAGATGCTGTGGTCAGTGACACTACTGTACCTGCGATTGTCGAATACACCTTGCGTACTGTGATCGGTCTAACGCCGCCAATGGCGTTTCAAGGGGTCGGCGGCTCAATTGACGGGCAAATTAACCCAATGCTGACAGCTAACGTCGGCGATACCGTCCGCATTACGGTGATCAACGGTGATCCGGTGATGCATAATCTCGTCATCACGGAATTCAATGCTACAACAGGTGATCTACTCACCGATGAACAAACTGTGACAATTGAGTTTGTGGTCACCATGCCCGGTGATTTCGTCTATTTTTGCAGCATACCCGGTCATCGTGAGATCGGCATGTTTGGTACGCTGCGCGTCACTGGCACAGTTGAAGTAGGCGACCGGGCTGAATTGGCAGCATCGCAAGGTGGTGAGATGGATCATGCTATGCCAGTTATCGCACCCGCAGCCGTCGATGCGGTATCCATCGTTCGCAACCCTGCCGATGTGCCGCCGCCGCTTGGAGATCGCGCCCCCACGACGTTGCGCGTCGATATGAACACGGTTGAAGTCACGGGCGTGCTGGCAGATGGCACGACCTTCAACTACTTCACGTTTGATGGGCAAGTACCCGGACCCATGCTGCGTGTCCGTCAGGGAGATACGGTCGAATTTCACCTGCATAATGACCCCAGTAGTTTGTTCCTGCATTCGATTGACCTCCATAGTGTGACGGGTCCCGGCGGTGGTGCAGTTTACACGCAAACGCTGCCCGGTGGTGAAACATCGTTCACTTTCCAAGCCCTTCTGCCGGGTTTGTACGTCTACCACTGTGCGACTGCCAGCATTCCTCATCACATGAGTTCCGGGATGTATGGGCTGGTTCTGGTCGAACCACCCGGCGGATTACCCCCCGTTGACCGCGAATTCTATGTCATGCAAGGCGAGATTTATACAGAATTCCCCTTCGGTACAGCCGGACACCAGACTTTCAGTATGGATCACATGAGTCATGAAGATGCCGACTATCTGGTCTTTAACGGCGCGGTCGGCGGGCTGACGAGCGATGAATATGCGCTGCGAGCGAATGTTGGAGAAACAGTGCGGATTTATTTCGGCGTGGGTGGACCCAATTACACTTCGTCTTTCCATGTGATCGGGGAAATCTTCGACCGTGTGTACGATCAGGGATCGATCACCAGCGCACCACTGACTGACGTACAAACAACCATTGTGCCATCAGGTGGCGCGGCAATCGTCGAATTTCAAGTTGATGTGCCGGGACGTTACATCCTTGTAGATCATTCCCTGAGTCGTCTGGAACGCGGATTGGCAGGCTATCTGCTTGTAGAAGGCGAAGACCAGCCTGAAATCTTTCACGGTGAGGGCGCAGCTGACGCTGCGGGTCACTAAGACTAGAGACGGGGGTTGTTCGACAACCCCCATACTAATCTAGAGTACAAGAATTATGCCGATGCTCACACGTTACTATCTCAAAACAGGACTGGTACATCTGGCGATTGCCTTGTTCTTGGGTGTCCTGATAGCGGCGCAGCCCGTTTTCAATCTATCGACTAGTCTCCCGGTGCTGCGCCCTGTGTTTCTTCATCTTCTGATTGTAGGGTGGATCACCCAAGTGATTATCGGCATCGCCTACTGGATGTTCCCCAAGTATTCGAAGGAACACCCACGCGGCAGTGAGCGATTAGGCTGGGCTGTATATATCCTACTCAATGTCGGTTTGGCGCTGCGGGCGGTATGTGAACCACTTTTCGCCCTAGAGCCGGGATCGGTCGGGGGAATCGGGCTGGCGGCTTCCGCTGTGCTGCAAGTCAGCGCGGGCTGGTTGTTCATCGCCAACACATGGTCACGGGTAAAGGAACGCTGAATATGCCCCGTCTCAGCGTCTTGATGATCCGGTCGGCACTCGTGTACCTCGGTATTGGCTTTCTATTCGGGGGACTGCTGCTTTTCAACAAAGGGATTCCCTTTGCGGGGATCGTCTGGCGGCTGCTGCCCATTCACATCGAGATTTTGATCTTTGGTTGGACGATGCAGCTTGTGATGGGTGTTGCTTTTTGGATTGTGCCACGATTCTCCACTCCTTCACGTTATGGGCGCGTCTGGTTGGCTGTACTTGCCTTTGTGCTTCTCAACGTGGGGATATGGCTCACTGTGGCAGGTCAATGGGGTGGCAGTCTCAACTTACTGTTGAGTGGGCGTGTCTGCATCTTGCTATCCGGCGGTTGTTTTGTTCTCCATATCGTGCCGCGGATTAAACCGTTATCAGTCTCTAAGTCCGTTTGAGTTCAAGGAGTTCGACAATGCAAACAAGTAACAATCAATCCACGATTATCATCGATGTGCGGCAGATTGTGCCGCGTGAACGTCATCCATTGATTTTTCAGACCTTTGATGGACTTCAGCCGGGAGAACACTTCATCTTGGTGAACGACCACGCCCCAAAACCACTGCACTATCAGTTCATGCATGAGCGTACTGACCTTTTCACATGGGAGTATTTAGAAGAAGGACCCGATGTCTGGCGTGTGCAAATCGGCAAGAAAGCATAATCCATAGATTGGATCGAATAATGAACAATCAACTGAATACCCACCCATATCTATTGATCGACGACATAGCGAATTTGTTAGTCGATGTTCCAGACGACAGCATTATCAGCCGCACGATCCACAAGGACGAACACATCAACGTCGTGTTGTTCGCATTTGCCACAGGACAGACGCTTTCCGAACATACTGCTGCGTCTTCTGCCATCATTCAAATCTTGTCGGGCGAAGCAGTGATCGGTTTAGGCGAAGATTCTTATGAAGCACATGCGGGTACATGGATTCACATGCAAGCGCGTTTGCCGCACAGTGTGGTTGCGAAAACTCCGCTCATTATGCTGCTGATCATGCAGCAAAAGAACAACCGTCCAGCGGAAGCATAAGGCTGACCCATGCGCGTTTCGTTATTGCGGTATCCGTTGTTTATCGTCGTGATCCTCATGATGTTTGCTGGAGGGTGGGCAGCCTTGCAGCGCGCTGGATGGAGATTGCCCATCCTAAGTCCGACGCTCATCGGGATGCACGGACCATTGATGATCGGCGGCGTGTTTGGGGCGCTGATCGCCCTAGAACGTGCGGTAGCGATTTCGTCACTGCTGCGTTCACCGCGTCACTGGTCGTTTCTTGCCCCTGCTCTGGCAGGAATTGGCGGGTTACTGCTCGTTCTGGGCGGCGCACCGCTGGTTGCCAAGCTGTGTCTCGTATCCAGCAGTTTGCTACTTGTCGGCGTTTACAGTTTCACCGCAACCAAACATCATTACTGGTCGCTGCACACAGCGATCATGTGTCTGGGTGCTGTTATGTGGTTGGTAGGGAATGTGTTTTGGACAGCGGGTTATCCTGTATATATCGTCGTTCATGCGTGGATGGCTTTTATCGTCCTCACGATTGTCGGGGAAAGACTCGAACTTTCTCGCGTCACACGGCTCACACGGCGAACAGAACATCTGCTCACGGGTGCTGTCGCCATCTACGCTATTGGTGTACTACTGACACTGTTCGATCTGGCAGGGGGGCTTCGCGTGGCAGGGGTTGGCGCGGTCCTCGTGGCGTTGTGGTTGATGCGCTATGACATTGCAGGCAAGCGACTGCGGCATCCAGGATTAACAGGCTATGTCGCTTCTTGCCTATTCACCGGATATATCTGGTTAGGTATATCCGGCATCTTGGCAGTCAGTTTCGGTGCGGTTTATGCTGGTTTCCAGTATGACGCGGTGATTCATGCCGTTGTCGGTGGGTTCGTTTTTTCGATGGTGTTCGGACACGCTCCGATGATCTTTCCGGCACTCACCGGACGGCAGATCGCCTATATGAACGCCTTCTATTTTCCGCTTGTGATACTTCATGCGTCGATTGTACTGCGTGAGATCAGTAACTTGAACGGCTCATTTGAAGGGCGCATGTGGGCGGGCATGATCAACGCAGTGGCAATTCTGCTTTTCTTGGGCATGATGGCTTATGGCGCAGTCCGTCATGCACGTCAGCAGGGATAGTGAGCCATTACCGAAAAACGCCGTAAAGCCCCTCGCTTTAGCGATGGGGATACAAGGCGTAAAATCCTTGCCTTGCTCGTCCATTGGGACTCTACTTCTTTTCAAGAGCGTTGGACGAAAGCCTACACAAGCCTGTCATGGGAGGGTAGGGAACACACTCCAACACGGCACTTTAACAACGGAATGTAAGGCGTTGGGATGGAGAGTCCATCCCGTAAAACATTCAACGTCCCCAGAGAAAATCGGACAGGAGTGTCCTTAAAAGCTCACCCTTTTTTGAGATCGGGCATCATCTCATACTGTCTCAGTCGGTGGAAGTCCTTGCATCACGCACGGCATCCGGCGTTCACCGCAGAAGCCCCCGCCTTTAGGCGTGGGAAGTATGTCACCTAAGTTGGGAACGCCGCGTGCATCTGCTCCGTGACACGCCAGCCGTTTCACCGTCTCGCGCAGTTCGAGGATAATGTCGATGAGTTGTTCTTTATCCAGTTGCCGTAACTGCTCTCGTTCGTCATTCATTCCCCTTTTTTATCCCATTTCCCCATTCGTCGCTATACCCCCTGAGCAAGTTACTGAGTGCAACTAGGTTTATAAGTCGTTACATTTATCACTATTTTTATATAGACCAGTTGCTATAATTAGATTGGAGTTCAAAATAACACTTGCGAGATAAGAGGGAATAAATGAAAACTCGTATTCTCATCACTGGTGCACCAGGCAATGTCGGCACGGAGGTCGTCCATGAGCTTCAGCGTCTGGGCGTTCCATTTCGAGTGGGTGCGTACCATGTCAAGGCGGCGATCGAGATTCTAAGTGATGACCTTGAAATCACCCACTTCGACTTCCTGAAACCAGAGACTTATGCCGCTGCTTTTGCGGGCATTGAGCGGATGTTTCTGGTGCGTCCGCCTGCACTGTCCAATGTCCAACGGGACATCGCGCCTGCTATCGAGGCAGCGGTCAAAGCAGGAGTTAAGCAAATCGTGTTTTTGTCCATTCAGGGGGTCGAGAATAATCGTGTTGTGCCCCATTATAAGATTGAGCAGCTATTGTTAGGATCAGGCGTAGACTATACATTCCTGCGAGCCAGCTTCTTTATGCAAAACCTATCTACCACGCACCGGAGTGAAATCCGCGATCACAATGAAATCGCACTGCCTGTGGGTCATGCCAGAACCAGTTTCATTGACGCAAGGGACATTGCTGCCGTCGCGGCGCGGGTGTTAACCGAAGCCGGGCATACGAACCAGAAATATACCCTCACCGGGGACGAGGCACTGGATTATGATCAAGTGGCGAGCAAGCTATCAGCGACTTTGCATCGGACAATTCGCTATACCCATCCCTCAATCATCACTTTTATCCGGCGGCAGCTTGCTCTCGGACAGAAATTGGGTTACACCCTGATTATGACGGCGCTCTACACCATCACTCGTTTCGGCAATGCCAAAACCGTCACGCACGATGTGGAGATGCTTCTGGGACGACCCCCAATCAGCTTTGATCAATTTGCTGAGGATTATCGCAGTTCCTGGCAGCCTGATGCTGCTCTTGAGACCGCTCCTGATATGCACAGCCCAGCCTCAGACACACAGCCAGCACTCTTGACAAATAAATAAACCCATCTCTATGCTTAGGCTCAAAGTTAGGATAGACAGTATGACTTCAACACGCGATCAAATCATCGAGACCACTTATAATCTGCTGGAGATGCAGGGCTATCACGCCACCGGACTCAATCAGATTATCAAGGAGAGCAGCAGCCCCAAGGGATCGCTGTATTATCATTTTCCTGGCGGCAAGGAAGAACTAGCCGTCGAAGCCGTTCGGCGGGTGGGGGCTATCGTGCTAGAGCGCATCCAGCAGAACCTAGCGCTCATCGGGGAGCCTGCCGAGGCTATTTGCAGCTTTATTATGAACATTGCGCTCAATGTCGAGCGTTCCGGTTTCCGAATGGGTGGGCCGATTACCACAATTGCACTGGAAACTGCCTCGTCCAGTGAAGCACTGCGTGAAGAATGCCAGCGCATTTATACAGCATGGCAGATGGCATTCGCGGAAAAAATCCGCGCCGGAGGAATAGCACAGGATCACGCTGTTGATATGAGCGTAATGATTATTGCCTCCATTGAGGGTGGCGTGATTCTGTGTCGCACGAGCCGCAGTCGAAAACCCTTGGAGCAGGTGGCTCAGGCAATAGGCGAGTGGGTGAAACACAGCTTGTGACACTCCCCACGCCTAAAGGCGGGGGCTTCTCGCAAACCTCACCAGCTACTTGCCCGGTGTCCGCCGGAACTACTCGGATGGCTCCGAAATACTTTGTTTCGAGCGTTGAATGTTTTACAGGATGGACTTCCCATCTTAACGCCTGACACTCAGTTTTTAAGGGATGAGCGCCTGTGCGCCCACCCGTAAACGGGTCTCGTTTGCAAGCCTAGAAGGGTATAGCGTGTCTGAGGGAGAAGAGCAAAAGGATTACGCCTTCTATCCCCATCGCTAAAGCGAGGGGCTTTACGGCGCTTTTTCGGTAAACTGTTTCTTTTTTTGTCTTTATTATGTAGACTGGTCTACATGAAATTGTACATTTGATGGATGCTCAGCCACATGTGCTGTCAGAAAGGACATAAGAATATGAAAATCGCCATTTTTGGAGGTACGGGGAAGACCGGACAACATCTGGTGCAGCAAACACTGGATGCGGGTCATGAAGTCGTGATGCTGGCGCGTAATCCGGCAACTTTCACGATCCAGCACCCAAATCTCACGGTCTTGCAGGGAGATATTCTGGACGCCGAGCGTGTCGAAGCGACCATTCAGGGTGTTGCTGCGGTCATGAGCGTGTTGGGTCCACGCAGCAACAAGCCCGAGTTTGTCATTAGTCGGGGCACCGATCACATTTTGAATGCCATGAAGCGGCACAATGTGCGACGTATCATTATCTCTGCCGGTGCGGGGGTGCGAGACCCTTTGGATAAGCCCAAATTCATCGACCATCTTTTTGGGTTTTTGTTGAATCTGCTCTCAAAAAATGCTGTCGAGGACATGAAACAGGTCGTCGCTAAAGTCCGTCACTCAGATCGGGACTGGTCGGTGATCCGCGTCCCCATGCTGACCGACCAACCGTCACAGGACACGCTGAAGGTTGGCTACGTCGGTGACATCACCTCCCGCCTCTCCCGCGCTGATATGGCAGCATTCATGCTCAAACAGTTGGATGATAACACCTACTTAAGGAAAGCACCCGCGATCAGCAATTAAGTATGGATCGAAGGAAACGGAATTTTAGATATGGAGACACAATCATCATGGCAAATACCCGGTTGAGTGAGCGACCCTGGACCTGGACGCCCTCGCCCACCATGAATCGGATGATGGTGACCCTGCTGCGGCTGCCGCTGCTGCATCGCCTGATCAGCAAAATGATCCTGCTCATCACTTTCACCGGGCGAAAGTCGAACCAGCATTACACAATACCGGTCGGTTATTTTCGGGAGGGAGATACAATTACCGTTCTCACGAAACGTTTCCGTAAATGGTGGCAGAACTTTGAGGAGCCGGCTGGAGTTGAGGTACGTATCGAAGGACGTAATTATCAGGGGCAGGCGGCAGCACTTACCGATACGCAGACCATGATCCCCATCATTGCTCATGTGATGGAAGCCCATCCGCGTGAGGCTCAGATTTACGGGATCAAACTGCTGGATAATGGCACCGCCGATATGGACAGTATTCGTGAGATCGCACCCAAAGTGGTGGTTATTCAGGTCAACCTTACATCCTCAAAAGGTACAGCATGAAAGCCAGACAGGTATGGGTTGAGCATCCCGGTGGACCGGAAGTGATGATCCTGCGTGAAACCGACCTGAATCCACCGGCAGTGGATGAAGTCTGGATTGAAGTCCAAGCATCCGGTGTGACGCTGGCGGACATCATCGCACGTCGCGGAAAACCACATCCGGGCTCTCCCCATATCCCGCTGGTGCTGGGCTTTGAAATTGCCGGAAGCATCATCCGTACAGGCACTGAGGTTACCGGGCTGACCGTCGGTCAGCCTGTTATCGCCGTTGTCCATTCCGGCGGCTACTCCAGTCATCTTTGTGTTGAGGCGTGGCGTTGTATTCCCATACCCGATGATTTGGATAGGGTACGAGCGGTAGCGCTAGTCGTCAATTACTGGACCGCTTGGTATCTGCTGCATCGTGCTGGCAGGGTTGAGCCGGGACAGCGGGTACTGGTACATGGAGTCAGCGGTGGTGTCGGGACGGCACTGGCACAACTCGGACAGTTAGCTGGACTGGAAATGTATGGCACGGCTTCGGTACACAAGCATGAGCAGGTACGTGACCTGAACGTGGCACCGATTGATTATCGCCATGATGATTTTGTAGCTCGGGTTGCGGAATGGACGGACGGTGCCGGGGTTGATCTAGTCATTGACCCCATTGGTGGCAGCAACTGGATACGGTCTTACCAAACGTTGGGGAAAGGCGGGCGTTTGCTGTTGACGGGTATTCAATCCATGGCGGATAAACCCAATGTGCTGCTGCTGCCCTCGGCGTTACGAATGCTCTTTTTGGCGCTGCTGCCCGACGGCAAATCAGTGCGCTTTGTGGGCTTGATCCCTGAAAATTTGCGTGATAATTATCGTGAAGACCTGACACAACTCGTTACTTATCTGGCAAAAGGCAAGATCAGTCCGATCATCAGCCGGACATTCTCGTTGTCTGAGGTGGCTAAAGCGCATCGCTATCTTGAGAATGGCGAAGCAACAGGCAAACTTGTGTTGACTCCCGATTAACTTACTCGAAAGGCTTCAGCCGCCAGCCTATAACATTGACCTCGACACCAATCGTCCCGTCCTGCTGAACATGTCAAAGCGCACGAACAATAAACCAGGCAAATACCATTCTGATTCACAGTTAATTAGTATCTTACCTTACGCAGATCGTTATTTCTGACCCCACCCCCGACCCCTCCCCGAATTCAGGGAGGGGAGTAAGCAGACTCCTGTTTGCGCCCTCCCCTGAATTCGGGGGAGGGAGGCGAGCGCAGCGAGCGGGGTGGGGGTCAAACTGACACCCTGCGTAAGGTGAGTTATGAGTAAGAGTCTGAGTATAATGGAAATCAAGGCATCTTCGCCAACGATCTTTTATCGCACCCAAAAGCGTGAGATTTGCTTGTATCGCATGGTGAAAACACTGGCATAGTAAGCCACTGTAAAAGCGGGTTTTCACTTTCTGTGACAGGGTGTCGTGATAAAGAGCCGCCCTCAAAACGAGGAACGGCTCTGCCCACGACTTCATCTTAAAATCCACGATCTGACGCTTGTTCAAATCAGTAGCGTGAGAGGCTTACCCTTCGCCCCTAGAACCCTTGCGCCGCGTAGCTCACGCCGGGAAACGCCGCCAAGTCGGGAGAGAGAGCGGCGGCGGCGTCCGTATCGCCTTTCAGTTCAGCCAGCAAGAATGCGGTTGTGAAATGGTTGATCAAGTCATGGGCGCGTGCCATATCCCACACGTGATCTATACATCCGTTGTCGAAACCGACTTCCGTGTAGAAGGGCATTACGTCGCACGTACTCCCGAAGATCATGTGTTCGGCGTTCTCAAAACCCACTTGTGCTTTCCTATCACTCGACACATGCTCGTAAGTACGCAGTGTACCCCAATGATAGGGTGTTCCCGTGTCCAGCGTACCTCCCATTGCCAGTACAGGGATGTCGATTTCCGCCAGCCCTGCCGGATCGAACAGATATGCGTCACCCGCCATCGGCACAATCGCATCGACACGCGGGTCAGCCCACACGGGCCAATCGCCCTCTGGCGCGGCATCCAGACCCGCCAGCGCCGCCATTTCCGCGACGTAAGGCAGTACCAGATCGCACAACCACGCCGCCGGATCAGCCGCCTCTAGCGCCGACTCGCACAGTGCTGCCATGCTCTCCATGTTGATGGGCGCACCTGCCGCCGCTAACGCCGTATATCCGCCATACGAATGTCCGATCACCGCAACGGTTTGCGGATCGATCACGCCTTCCAACACGCCGCCCGCCGTAGTCTGCGCGTCCACGTACTCGAACACCGTCAGAATGTCTTGCGGACGGGCAATCGTCGCCCGCCAGAACCAATCCAGCGCTTGTGTGTACATCTCGTGATGTTCTGGTGCGACCACCACGAAGCCGTGAGACGCGAGATGTTCGGCTAACCACGCATACGCCGTCCGTCCCGC
>JBBQRJ010000019.1:0-22451 GCA_038214955.1 Aggregatilineales bacterium
TTATCGCCTTTATCTGCAAGCTGTTGGAGGCGGGTTTTGCGCGAGGTGATCACAGCGGTTTCCGACATCGAAAAGACGCCGTTGAGGATGAGCAGTAAAACGATGATTACAAGTTCCATAGGGGCTTAGGATGGTGTCCAAATCATATGGTTTAAGGAACGTTGGCGAGTGAAGGCGTATTTTTGTAAGACCGCATTGGTGAGCAGGTCGTCCGCCGGATGTTCGATTGTGAGCGCGGAACGCAGTCCAAATCTTCGCGCAGCCAAGTTGACCAGAGCGTCATCGTAGACGCCCGCATCATCGGGGTCGACCAGCAGGGTAAGCTGAGTCGCGTTTGAGGCGAATCCCGATTCAATCCAGAGAGATGCCTTGAGTTGATCATCATGTTCCGAGCGAATGATCAAGCGTTCCAGTGAACGCAAGTTGATCATATCTCCAATCAATTTGAAAAAGGAGGGTCGAAATAAATTTTGTGATGTTGGACGCAGCCATCCTATACCGCCTCTCATATTCGGGCGGATACGGTTCGCCAGATCAAATTCGACTTTCCATTCATCGGGGCGTCGGTGCGTGATGTAGTTCGCGTTCTGTGGCGACGGAATGCGGGCGCTGCTGTTACGCCGCCACAGCGTGAAGGTGCGCTGCGAGACAAAGCCCAAACTTTCGTACAGGTGACGCGCCACATGGTTGGCTTCTTCGACCTGTAAGAGCGCCGTCACCATACTGCCGCGCCGCTGGATCATCTCCAAGCTGGCACGCATCAGTTCGCGGGCAATGCCGCGTCCGCGATAGCCGGGATGCACGGCAACGTTGGCGATGATCCACGATGATCCGTAAGTGCGCGGCAAATGGGCGGGATAGACTGAGGTGTTGCCCACCAGCTTGCCCTCTTCGATCCAGACGAAGCCTAACCCAATGCCCTGTGCGACCTCGTTGACGCCCAACAGCGCCCCTAGCCCCGGCGCGACACGGCTTAACGTCCGCATTTCGCGGATAGCGGCACGTCCGCTGCTATCCATCGACTCGGCAAATGCCAATTCGATCAGATCGGCTAGGGGCGCAAGATCGGTTCTCAAATTGACGGGGCGCAATCCTACAGAGATGCCGGAGACGCTGAGACTTACCAAGCGAAAAGACCTCATAAAATAAAACAAGGCAAAAAAACGATTTTGATTAAGCGTAACGAGGTGTTCGGCGTTTTGTCAATAGATTGTCAGAGTCGCTCAACAATGTCATAAAAAAAGTTCGTAAAAAACAGATGTAATGCTATAGTACAATAGACTCATCATCCCGCGCTTTTTCATGCGCTGGACTCATTCCACACAGATTCATTGAGTGAGCGGGAGGTCTTATGGGGATCGCATCTTTGGCGGAGCGATGGCGACAGGCTCTGTCAAACTGGCTGACGGTGAAAGACCCCGATGGTCAGGGTTTGGTAGAGTACGCGCTGATCCTAGTTCTTGTCGTGCTGATCGTTTTTGTACTGGTCGCTTTTTTAGGACCGTGGGTCGGCAACGTTTTTTCCAACGTGGTGAATTACCTTTAATCATCAATTTATCATTCACCCCGTCCTTTTTGAAAGACCCTACCGTTGTTCTGGTGGGGTCTTTCGTTTACTATTATCTCCGATTCTGTAGAGGAGAGATTGCAGCTATGGCACGATATAATCCCCAACGTCGGCGTTCCGGCAGTGCGGCATGGCAGTGGATCGTGATTGGCATGGTACTCGGCTTCGGCTGCTCGGTGATTCTCGTCTTGGGGGCGCTTGCCGCCGGCTTGGCATCCCTCGACCCCAACCGAGTCGCCAATGCGGGTACGCAAACGCCGTTTATCATCACGGCGACACCCCAACCCGTCACGGCTACGCTTCCGCCTACCCTTGGTCCGCCCACCGCTACTATGGGCATTCAACTTGAAGTACAAGCCCCTACCGCCAGCCCCACTATCGCGGCGACGCTGCTGACATTGCAACCAACCCTTGCCCCGACAACACAAGCGGGCGTGGGCGGAACAGCAGTACCGCCCACCGGCGGTCAACAAACAGGTAATACACGCTTTGCCCGCACGATTGCCGGACGCAGCGAAATCGTTTTGATCGCTGGCGGCACCTACCAGATGGGGACAACGATTGCTGAAGTCACCGCCGCCGTTCAGGAATGTCTGGGGGGTTATGGTGGCGATGCGGGAAACTGCACGCCTTCTATGGGCGAAGACTCGTACCCGCAGCACGCCGTCACGGTGAGCGCCTTCAACCTTGAAACCACCGAAATCACTTACGCACAGTTCCTCACGTTTTTGAATGAGATGGGCGCGGGCAGTCATCGCAACGGGTGTAACGGTCAGCCGTGCATGGAGACGCGCAACGACTCTGAAACGAGCAACGTCACGTTTGACAGCGCCAATTACAGCGTGCCGTCGGTGATTAGCGATTTCCCCGCCACGAATGTCACCTGGTACGGCGCTCAAGCCTACTGCGAGGCGATTGGTCGGCGTCTGCCTACGGAAGCCGAATGGGAACGCGCCGCACGGGGCGACCAGGGTTTTATTTACCCGTGGGGAAATTCATGGGACGGCAACCGCGCCGCGACTCGCCGCCTTGCCGATGGCACGTTGGGATCAGCCGTATCGGTGTTCTCGCTCCCGCTTGGAGCCACTGTAACGGGAGTCTATAATCTGGCGGGCAACATCGCGGAATGGGTGTCTGACTGGTACGATGTGCGATATTATGCCAACCCGACTGCCAGTATCCCCGACCCGACAGGTCCCGCCGCTGGTTCCGATAAAGTGAATCGCGGCGGCTCGTGGGACACGATGCCGTTCTTCGCCCGCACGGTTCACCGTCGTAATCAACCCCCCCTTGACCCCACCGCTGATATTGGTTTCCGCTGCGCTCAAAATGTGGGCGCGGAAGCACCCGCAAATACCAGCCCTATAGGATCAACTGATCCGCTTATAGGTGGAAGCGATCTCTCGCTGCCAACAGGGACACCTGATCCGGCGACTCTTGGCACCAACGAGGAAGAATTCAACAGCGCACAGCCCACTGTGCCGCCTATCCCGACGCAGATTCAACCGACTATCACGTTAGCGGCGGGCGGGTAAAAAGCAACCTCAGACTCAAAAGCGAGACCACCCCCTCTCCGAAAATAAGAGAGGGGAGAAAACAGAAGCCTCACCCCCTAGCCCCCTCTCCGAAAATAGGAGGGGGGAGAAAACAGAAGCCTCACCCCCTTCTCCGAAAATAGGAGAGGGGGAGAAAACAGAAGCCTCACCCCCTTCTCCGAAAATAGGAGAGGGGAGAAAACAGAAGCCTCACCCCCTTCTCCGAAAATAGGAGAGGGAGAAAACAGAAGCCTCACCCCCCAACCCCCTCTCCCAAAAGCAGGAGAGGGGAGAAAACAGAAGCCTCACCCCCCAACCCCCTCTCCCAAAAGCAGGAGAGGGGGAGACTGTAGAGGGGCGGGGTCTCGTGTCCCAATGGGCGGGGACATTGCCTACGCCGACGAACCCAGATGCAAAGATTGATAAGATGATGCCTATGAAGTATGTGATCGGGCGCGATGTCTGGTCGCTCAAAGAAGATGGGTACGCCCTCAGCGAAGCGATGCAGCGCCAATTTAACATCGACGCGCCTGTCGTCACGACTCCGCCGCCGCTTGAAAACCACCTTTTGCATTATGTGAACCGCTATGAATATCTCGATAATGCGGACGAGGGCAACCATCCCTCTAACCGCGTGATTCTGACGTGGTATCACGGCGCACCGGATCACCCTGATTTTAGCCGGATGTATGCGCGGCTGTTGAGCCGACTCGATGAGATTGACCAGATCGTTACGTCGTGCCAGAGTACGGTCAATCACCTGATCACGGCTGGAGTTCCCGCGCCTAAAATCACGGTGATCCCGATTGGCATTGATCTGGCACGCTTTCGCCAGCCGATCAAGCGGGGACGGGCGGCGCTTGGCATCCCGCTGGACGCGGTGTGCATCGGGTCGTTTCAACAGGACGGCATCGGTGGAGAAGATGGCGATCAACCCAAGCTGATCAAAGGTCCCGATGTGTTGTTGGAGGTGATCGCCCGCCTGTTTGAGCGTGAGCCGCGTTTGTTCGTTCTGCTGACGGGACCCAAGCGCGGATACGTCAAGAACGGACTGCAAAAGATCGGCGTGCCGTTCGTGCATCATCACTTTGACGCGCATACGGATACCGCCGATTGTTTCCACGCCGCCGATTTGATCCTCATCACCTCACGCGAGGAAGGGGGTCCTAAAGCTCTGCTCGAAGCATGGGCGGCGGGTGTGCCGTTGGTGTCTACGCTCATGGGAATGCCCGCTGATTTTGTGCAGGATGGAAAGAATGGTTTGCTGGCAGCCGTTGAGGATGTGAACGGTTTGACCACTGCCGCCCAACGGGTGATCGAGCAGCCCGCGTTTCGCGCTCAAATGGCTGCGGCGGGTTTGGAGACGGTCAAGGCATTCACATGGGATCGTGTTGCAGAAATGCATTATCAGCGGGTGTATAAACCGCTAGACCCCTCTCCGAAAAGCCGCCTCACCCCCTAGACCCCTCTCCCGAAGAGAGGAGAGATAGCCTCACCCCCCAGCCCCCTCTCCCAAAAACAGGAGAGGGGGAGAAAAACGGACGCGATTTATCGCGTCCCTACGGAAATCGTTTTCCCGTCTATCACTGTTTCCTGTACGGACTTTTTGTGCAATAAAAAACGCCCTCATGTGAGGGCGTTCTGATTTCGGTAGATTATTTTCTAGTCACCAACGGCGGGTGAGGAGGTTGTTTCGTGACGACTATCCTCAGCACCGCGTGTTCGCCAGGGCGTTCCCAAACGGGGGAGGAGGAAGCGATCTGCACCGTAGTAACCAGCGGTCTTCCATGCGAGAACGAGGAGGATTGCGCCGACCAACATCAGACCGTTGGTGCTGGCAGACCCTGCCATGATGAAGTTCCAGTTCATGAGCGCGGCGAACAAGGCAGCGATACCCACGAATGCGCCGACAATTAAGGCGATACCGATGAGAATTTCACCAAAAAGGATCAACTTGGCGAACCAAGTATACGCGCCGTTATCCAGCATTCCTTGAATGAAGCTACGATACCAGTCAAACGAGATTGCGGGGCGTCCTGCTTCGGGAATGGCGACGGCGTTTGTCCAGTAACCTTGTAATGCCGCGCCTGTTTCCATCCATGCAGGGTTGTTGAACTTACCCCACCCTGACTGCAACCATGACAAACCGATCAAGACGCGGATAACCGTCCAAACCGGAGCGAATCGGGTATCGCTGAACAGAAATCTGGCAATGGGC
Organism: Aggregatilineales bacterium; assembly: GCA_038214955.1. Classification (GTDB taxonomy): domain Bacteria; phylum Chloroflexota; class Anaerolineae; order Aggregatilineales; family Phototrophicaceae; genus Flexifilum. The sequence continues at coordinate 5,321 of JBBQRJ010000019.1, forward strand.
GGGTCATTGATAATGCGACCATCACTGGTTGTCATCTTGTGCGTACTCATCAGGTTTTTCTCTCTCTTACGTTTTGCTTGACTTCATTATCTCACACTTCAACTTTTAAATTTAGTGTGTTAAGTCAGGACTAAATCTGTTGAATGTCATGGGTTGTCATTTAATAGGGATGACCTCACGGCAATCGCTGTCCACAAAGCCGCCTCACCCCCCGACCCCCTCTCCCGAAAAGAGGAGAGGGGGAGAAAAGCAAAAACCCTCTCGTAGGGAGAGGGTTGGATGTGGTTTTAGGGGATGCTTAGGATTTTTTCGATTTGGTGGCGACGGGATAAATGCCCGCCATGAGTCCCCAAGAGGAGTCGTCGGTGCTGGAATCGCCTTCGCGGAAGGCGTTAAACTCGGCAACGAGCGCCTCTAGGCGGCGGTAAAATTCGGCGGCTTCTTCTGCGGTGAGCGGACTGGTTGCCCGCCACATCCGCAATTTTTGATAAGGGGCGCTGTCGTCGCGCATGTCAATGGCGCCCTGCTTGAACGCTTTATGAATATCGCCGCGAATCGGTTCGATCATCGCGTCGATGGCGGTATCAATGGCATCATCGCCCGAATCTTGACCGGGTGTGAGGAGGGGACGGTTGATCTCGAAACTGAGCGCCGCCGATTGATAATGCTTTTCGATGATGCCCGACACGATGCGCGTATCTGTCACGCGGATCAAGCCGTGTTCTTCTAGCAAGTTGACATGGTAGTAGAGTTTGGTCGCGGCGAGGTCAAGTTCTGCAGCCACCTGCTTGACGGTCTTTGAACCGTCAAGCAAGGCTTCTATAATTTGCTGTCGGAGTGGGTCTGAAAAAACTTTCAGAGTTTCCAGCGTTGTTATGCGAAATTTCGGGGCAGGTTGAAAGCCCCCCGTTTGATTGTTATCCATGGGTTAGTTCAGGCTCACATCCGGTATATAACGATTCTCATCGTCTTGCTTTGACATTTCAACCAGCTTTGAGCCAATATTGACCATCCGTTGACCAACCCACGCTAAAGCGGGGATGTTCTTACGGCGTTCGCTCAGGATTTCATGGGCAAGCTGATCCATCTCTGCCTGTTCGATGAGTTCTTTCCGATATTGTTGGTAGTGGTCGTGATTCCAATTCAGCATTGGACGCTCCTAACGCTTTGTAAATCGCCGCAATGTGCAGCCTCAATCAACGGAGCGTTTGAAAATATTAGAATATTTATAACCAATTTTAAGCGAAAAGCCGTTAAAAGTCAACGGCAATTTCAATGTTTGAATTTGTTTTAGCATTCATTTAATCGAACGCACGCACAGGCGCTTTAACACTCACGCCCACTGTGTCCCCTATTTCGTAGATTCCATCGGCACTCGTGCGGGCAACGATCCGCTTGCCATCAACCAGCTTTAAGCCCACGCGCTGATCGTGTCCGTAGAACTCGCGCCACATCACCTGCGCGCTGCTGCCGCGTTCGCCCAGAATGATCGTTTCCGGTCGAATGAGGACAAACACCCGCCCCTGCGCGGGTTCGACCAGCGGTAAGCGACCTAACGGACAGGTGACGTAATTGTCTTCTGCCAAGCCGGGAAGAAAATTCGACTCGCCTACGAACGCCGCCACGTTGCGATCTACAGGCGCGTGATAAAGCGTATGCGGTGAGGCAACCTGCGCCACCCGCCCATCGAACATGACCGCGACTTCATCGGCAAGGCTGAGCGCCTCATGCTGATCGTGTGTGACGAATACACAGGTAATCCCCGCCGCCTTGAGGATCGCCCGCACATCGGCGCGAACCTGCGAACGGAGTGCCGCATCCAGATTCGAGAAAGGCTCGTCAAGCAAGAGGATGTCCGGCTGCGGGGCAAGCGCCCGCGCCAAAGCGACACGCTGCTGCTGTCCGCCGGAAAGCGCGTGCGGCATCCGGTTGCCCAGGTCTGCCAAGCCGACGAGATTCAGCATCTCGTCAATGCGAGCTTTTTTCTCCCGCGCAGACGCTTTCAACCCGAAGGCGATGTTATCGCCCACGCTGAGATGGGGAAACAGGGCATATTCCTGAAACACCATGCCCACGCGCCGATCTTCCGCCGGGATGTGCGTCTTTTCATCGGCAACCGTGCGCCCCTTGATGATGATTTTGCCCGTGTCGGGAAACTCGAACCCGGCGATCAGGCGCAGGGTGGTCGTTTTGCCACAGCCCGACGGACCGAGCAGCGCCATAATCGAGCCGGGGCGCACAGTCAGGCTGACGCCGCGCAGCACGGGAGTCACGCCATAGCTTTTGGTGAGGTCTTTGCATTCCAGCGGATTCATGGGATTGATTGGACAAGGCGTGCCTTGTCCCCACAAAATCGATCTTCAAGTATCACCACTGAAGTTCTTTCACTTCAAATTCATGGTGTAGCGGGTCTTGAGGGATTTGTAGCCCATGCCTTTGACCCAACGCTCCACGCCAGAATTGAACGCCCACGCATCCAACTGGATTTCGCGGATTCCGAGTGAACGGGCGTAGTCGTAGGCGGCGTTGAGCAGTGTATCGGCTGTGTTACTACCGCCGCTCATCGCCATATTGTGGATCAAGAGGGTCTTAAACGCACGATGCTCGAAATCTTCGGCTTGATCCAGCACTTCGATCAGCACGTATCCCACGATCCGCCCGTTTTGCTCCGCCACGAGGAAAATTCTGCCCGCGTTGATCATCGACTCAAGTGCGGCATGGGTCAGGCGGTTTGACTTGAACATGTGCGGATAAGCAGAAGCGTGCGAGTCCTGTACAATTGAATAGAGTGGCGCAAGGCTTTCAAAATCATCAGCCGTAGCGAACCGGTTTTGCATAACTTGACTCTCCCTATGGATTTTCATGTCTCAGCATGAAAATGAGCGAAAATGCCGACACGATCACCAGCAGAAGCGCGGGTGCGCCGATCTGCAAGAAGTGAGCCGCCGCGTTCGCCGCCCAAATTTCAGTGGGAAGTGTATCGAATCCTGTGGGCGCAAGCAGCAAAGTCGTAGGAAGTTCTTTCATCGCGCTCAAAAAGACGAGCGCCATACCGCCCAGAATACCGGTTTTTGCCAGCGGCGCGGTAATGCGGATCAAGACTTCGACGGGACGCAAGCCGAGTCCGCGTGCGGCTTCTTCGACACGGGGATTGATCTGCATGAGGGCGCTGCGAGTCGCGCCAATGCCCAACGGCAAAAAGCGAGTCGCGTAGCCTAAAACCAGAATAGGAAGCGTTTGATACAGTCCGGGCAGAAAGTTCGAAGCGAAGAACACGAATGCCAGCGCCACAACCAGACCGGGCAGCACATTGCCCATGTAAGCCATCTGTACCAGCCAGCCGTCCGATTTGCGGGTGGAACGCGCCGCAAGAAACGCGGGGGCAAGCGCGGCAATCCCCACCACCAGCGCGGCAATCGCACTTGCGCCCGCCGTGTTGATCGTCGGCAGCACGAGCGCCGCTGTATCGAGCTTACCTAAACTCATTGCCTGCCCGACCCACCCGATCAGAAAGCCGACAGGAGTCACAACGCCAATGCCGACCAGCACGGCGCAGAAGATCAACGCGGGGATTGTCCAGCGTCCCAAACTCACGGGCTGATGCTTGCGCTGACAGCCCGTTCCGGCGCGGTAATTTTTGTTTGCCGACGCCGTTTTGCGCTCTAAGTAGAGCAAGCCGAGCGTCACGGCGACCAGCACGAGCGCCAGAAGCGCGGCGCGGCTGCGATCAAACGAATTGGTGTACTGCGAGTAGATCACGCGGGTGAAAGCGTCGTAACGCATCAAAGCGACCGCACCGAAGTCGCTTAAGCTGTAAAGCGCGGTGAGCAGCATCCCCACGCCAAGCGCGGGGCGCAACTGCGGCAGAGTCACGCGGCGAAAGACCGTCCAGCGGCTGAGTCCAAGGCTACGCGCCGAGTCTTCCAGCGCGGGATCGGTGTTCAGGAGCGCGGCGCGGACGGGCAGCACGATATATGGGTAGGTGAACAGAGTGATCGCCAGCCACGCGCCGAAAAAGCCGTAAATCGACGGGATCGAGTCGATCCCCAACGGATGCAGCAGATCAAACAGCAGACCACGCGGACCAAACGCCTGAATATACAGCATCGCGCCAATGTACGACGGGATCACCATCGTGAGCATCCCGCCGATCAGCCACAGGCGGCGAAAGGGTAAGTTTGTGCGTGCGGTCAGCCATGCGAACGGCACGCCGATCAACGTGGACGCCAGCGTGACCGCCACCATCAACGTGAGACTGTTCCACACCACCGACAGCGTGCGCCCATCTAGCAGATAAACGAGTCCTTCTGTCCCCGTCCCTAACGCCCGCATCGTCAAATAGACAATCGGCAGCAGCACGACAGCAACGATGATCAACGTCAAAAATCGCAGCGGATTGACGTAGAAACGTCCGGCGGGTTTGAAGGGCGCTAATGACTCGCGTACTGCGGTCTTTGTCAGCGTAATTTGCATCCGTTATTCCGTTAAACTGGATTTTGCATCCCTACTTTAGCATTTGACTGGTACACCGTGACGTATCAAATGTCACGTTTCTGTCATTTATTCACCTTACGCAGATCGTTATTTCTGACCCCACCCCCGACCCCACCCCGAATTCGAGGAGGGGAGCAAGCAGACCCCTGTTTGCGCCCTCCCCTGAATTCGGGGGAGGGAGGCGAGCGCAGCGAGCGGGGTGGGGGTCAAACTGACACCCTGCGTAAGGTGAGAATGTAAGTTCAATTTATTGTTTCAAGTTGGTTCGTAGAGAGACGGTACTCCATATGACGAAGAAATTTAACCCCCTACGCCTTGTTCAGCTTGATTTTCACGGACAATCGCAGCGATTTACCATCACAGTGGCTCAACCCTTAGCGCAGGTACTGGCAGCGAATGACATACAAGATCACACATCAGTGCTATATACCCAACAGGGTGATGATGTTTTCGTGTTTCGTACCAGCCATTTTTCGCTTTATAACGTGATGCAAGGCAAGTTTCACGATGAGCCGTGGATGGCGTCATTTTGTGCGGTGTGCAATGCGGGTATGAGCTTTTCTCCGGTTGTGAATGGACGCGAACTAGAGTTCTACGGCGTCGGTTTTTATGATGCGATGGCACTGCTGGCAGATCGTCAAACGGGGTCGTATTGGGATCACCTCACAGGCGAATGTATCTATGGGGAGTTAGAAGGCACAGTGTTACGCCATCTTTCCACGATGAATCATTCAAACGCGGGACAGGTACTCAAATTGTACCCTGATGCAAAATTTGTGATTACCGCATTGACGCCGGACAAAGTTCAGTTTGAGGATTTTGCTGAGTCGCTGCGTATTGCTGTCGAACCCCAATGGTTTCCGCAAATTCTGGGATCGCTCGATGTAGAAGATGCTCGACTGCCGCGCTTTGAAATGGGACTCGGCGTGTGGACGAACAGCACAGCGCGATTCTACCCCTTCAAGACCATGCACGCGCTGAATAACATCCTGTTTGACGAGATAGACGGTCAGCGTTTGTTGGTCTATGTTGACCCTGACACGACCAATCCGTCTGCATTATTCACCGATGCGACCAGTGCTGTTTGGCGCGGTGATGCACTACAATTAAATACCGGACAGACTATCCTCAATGGTGGACTGTTTTCACGCGGTGAAAGTTTGCCGATGAATCGTCCCTTGCAATTATTTCAGCGATGGTTCAGCTTTTCGATCACATTTCCTGATTGCGAAGTGTATCCCGCTTACCTCAAAGTGCGCGTCACGGTGTAATATAGGGAGAGATATGCATTATAGGGATAAGGTATACCCTGTCCCAATAAAGGAGAATCTATGACGGCTTTGATGAAAGCAGTACAGGCGAATAACGCCGCGCAGGTCAAGAAGTTGATTGCTGAGGGTATCAACGTCAGCGAAATGGATTCGGGCGGCGACTCCCCGTTGATCATGGCAGCATACAGCGGCTACACCGACATCACACGGCTGCTGTTAGAGGCGGGGGCAGATGTGAGGGCGCTTGATCCGGGCATGAAGGCGACGGCGCTCCATGCGGCATCCTATGCGGGACGCACCGAAGCAGCGAAATTGCTTGTCCAGCATGGGATTGATATTGATAAGCAGGGTCCCAATAACGGTTATACTGCGCTGCATGACGCAATCTGGCAGAATAATGTCGATGTGGCGCGAGTGCTGATTGATGCAGGGGCAAATTTGCATATCAAGAATCATCAAGGACAAACGCCGCTCAATTTTGCGAAGTCAAAGCATCACAACGAAATCGCCACGATGATCGAGCAGAAACTCGCTCACCCGAAATAAACATTGAGCGCACATTAGAAAAGTGAGCGGTTTTCACTAATCGCTCATCAAAATCTCTTGCTTTCAAAAACATAAACCAATATCATGAGCATAGCTATTGATTAGGACTACGAAGTATCAATATGGTGAAGCCCTCCGCACTTGAACTAGCACACCAGACGATTGGGATTGTCCCATTCGTAATGCGTTTCATGGCGGCGGATTTACGTAACTCGAAGTATGGGGCAGCCGCCGGACATATTTCTATCTTAGGGATGTTGGAGCAGCGTCCTTACACCATGAAGGAACTGGCAGATACACATCTGGTCAGTTCGCCTACCATGTCCAGCACCGTGACGACCCTTGAAGAACGCGGCTGGCTAACCCGCGAACGTAGCGCAGAAGATCGACGCTTAGTGTGGGTGAGGATCACGTCAGTAGGGCATGCGGCACTGGATGACATGCGTGGAGAGACAGCGGAAAAGATTGCTGAACTGCTTAACGGTTTGTCAGAAACTGAACAAGCGACTCTGGGCGACGGGCTAAAACTGCTGCTCGGCGTGTTCCTAGCAAATCTACAACAGCACCAAGTGTAAGTAAATCATTCTATCGTTTTACCGTGAGCTGACGCTTTTTGCGCTTCGGCGGGATTAATGCTGCTATTATCGGATTGATGTAAAGGGATGGAAATGGCGAATAGGGAAATTGTCGCAGAGAACTTGGTCAAGCGGTACGGCGACTTTACCGCCGTAAATGGAGTGTCGTTCAAAGTTGAATCAGGTGAAATCTTCGGGTTTTTGGGTCCGAACGGGGCGGGAAAATCGACAGCGGTCATCATGTTGACGACGCTTGCGCTGCCCACCGAAGGACGTGCGACGGTAGGCGGGTTCGATGTTGTGAAACAAGCGGGTGAAGTAAGGCGCGTGTCTGGCGTGGCGCTGCAAGACATCGGTTTAGACCCGCTGCTGAAGTCAATGGAACTGCTGACTATTCAGGGACAGTTATTCGGGCAGTCGCGCAAACACGCCCGCGAACGTGCGACAGAACTGCTTGAACTCGTCAAGTTGAGCGATGTCACGGATCGTCAGGTGGGCAAGTACAGCGGGGGTATGCGCCGCCGTCTTGATCTGGCAATGGCGCTGGTGCATCGACCAGAGGTGTTATTTTTGGACGAACCAACGACAGGGCTTGATCCTGCCAGCCGCCGTGACGTGTGGAATGAAGTCCGCCGCTTGAACCGCGAATATGGTATGACCATTTTCTTGACGACACAGTATCTCGAAGAAGCCGACGAACTGGCAGATCGCGTAGCCATTATTGATCGGGGGCAGATTCGCGTCGAAGGACAGCCGCAAGCATTGAAAGCGGCGCTCGGCGGCGAGTCGATCAATGTGACGTTTAAAGAAGTCGAAGACGTAGAAATGGCGAAGGGCGAACTCGCGGATATGTTTGACCGCGTGCAAGTAGATCGCAAAACGCTGCGCCTCTATCGCAATGGCGCGGCGCAAATTGTTCCGGCTGTGATGAATCGCTTGAGTGAGCGTCACCTTGATCCGGTATCGCTCACACTTACCACACCCACGCTGGATGATGTGTTCTTGCAAGTCACGGGGGAGCGCTTCGAGAATGAAGAAGGCAAGCCCGCCGCTCAACCCGATAACAAACGCCGCCAGAAGAAAACAGCCTAGACCCTTAGAGAGAATAACCATGACGACCATTTCAACGACGGGCGCGGTCAGCGCCATCAATCCCACGCGGGCGCTGAACAGCGCACCTTTCTTGCAGCAAGTTTCTATGATGATGTGGCGCAGCTTGATCACCAACTTGCGCGTGCCAGCGGTGGTCATCCCGTCGCTGATCATCAGCGTATTTTTCCTGTTCGTCTATGAAGCCTCATTGAGCGGCGCAGCAAATTTCTTTTTGCGCGGGCAAAGCTATCTCGGCTTTATTCTGCCGCTCTCTGTGGTGAGCGCGGCTCTCTCTGGCGCAGGCGTGGCGGGTCAAAGTATCGTGCGTGACATCGAGAATGGTTACTTCGATAAGCTGCTGCTCACGCCTGTCAGCCGCGTGGCGCTCGTCCTAGGTCCGATGATCACGGGAGCGGTTTTACTGGGTGTGCAAACCATCCTCTTGATCATCATTGCGCTGTTGATGGGACTTGAACCCGCGACGGGCTTCCCCGGTTTGCTTGCTGTCCTCGGTTTTGCGATGCTGTTGGGCGTGGCGTTTTCCGGTTTTACGGTGGGCGTGGCGCTTCGATCTGGCAGTGCGGGCGCGACTCAAGGTGCGGGCTTCCTATTCTTCCCGCTTTCGTTCCTCACGGCGACGTTCGTGCCGCTTGACCTACTCACTGGTTGGATCAAGACGGCGGCAACCTACAACCCCATCACCTACATTCTCGAAGCCACGCGCACGATTATCAACGTAGGTTGGGATACGGAAATCACGCTGCGCGGGTTGTCCTCAATTGCGCTGCTGGCGGTTGTGCTGTACATATGGGCATTCATGAGTTTACGGGCGCGGACACGGCGCAAGTAACCTCACCTAATTTTTTCGTAGGGACGCGCAACGGCGCGTCCGTTTGTTGTGTTGAATGCTGCGGACGCCCCCCGTTGGGCGTCCCTACATTACACGGTTTAAATATCGCCTCGCCACGCTCCCTACCGTATAATCCCCCATAGATTTGTTGTTATTCAAAGGGTTGTCTTCATGGCAAACGAAAATCTTGCGCGATATGCACTCGATGGCGACGGCTCAATCCGCCATTGGCTCACCTGTGGCACAGTGACATCCCCGCTGACCGATACGCTGAATCGCGTCATTCGCAGCGACGGATCACCGTTTGGGAATGGAAAGCGTTGGGTGTTGAACTATTGGGCATGGTCGAACGCATCCAAAAAGATCAAGCGGAAGGTGTATAAGGCGCTCCCTAAATTTACATGGACGCCGGGAACACGCCCTACGCTGCACGCCGAAGGAATCGACGGGAAAGTGTGGGAATATAAGACCGCCGAGGAAGATCAGGTGATTGATTTCAGTCTGTTCAACTTCACACCCGCGCTCATGCAAGGTTGGACATTCGCGCTCACTGAAGTTGACGCGCCCATGACTGTACAAGCCGAGATGATCACCATTGGACCCGCTCGAATTTATGTGAATGGGGTGCTGGTCAAGCATTACGCCGATGAATTCAGCTATGTTGAGGTGCAGCGTGTCCCCGTCACACTTGACCTTAAAGCAGGGTTGAATGAGGTTTATTTGCACGGTGAAATGTTGGGCTGGCGAGAGGCACGGCTTGCGCTTGGTTTGCGCTTCCTCGATAACCCGCCAATCACGGTCTGTATCCCCATAGGCGATCTTCCAGCGGAGCAGTGGCATCGTGCTGAAAACGGACTCAACGCCCTGCAAGTCAAACAGTTCGCATTTACGACTTTGCCGGGATTCATCTCGCTTGACGAACATACCGCCGAACCTTTCACCTTTGAGGCGAAAGTCGAACTGCCTATCCCCAAAAACGTTTTCGCGCAGTTATCACGGCTAAAACTGCCACATGGCGCGGCACAATTGACGCTCAATCCCGGTCAAAGTGGCGAACTGCCCATCGTCACCGAAGTCACGGCGGGCATGTCGGGAATGCCGGGAGAGAACAGCCTATCGCTGACCCTTTCGCCCGCTGACGGAACACTGCTGGCAATTCAACGCGAAATGTGGGCGGGCAAAAATCAATTTAGCAGTCAACCCTACGGTGATTACGACTCGCGGCGGCGCGAAGCGTTGGAGCATCTGGCGAACATGCCTTATGACATTCCGGCGGCAATGGCGGCGCTCGAACTTGGCAAAATAGATCGGGTTGCGCCCGAAGCGGTGGCGCTGGCATGTCACTTTATGGAGAATCGTTACGACTGCGCCGATTTCTATGCGATTGGCTTACTGGCGCTGTTGTATCGTTTCCCCGACGCCATGCGCCCCGAAGATCGCCAGCGAATTGAGGATGCCTTTAAGGGCTTCAAGTATTGGATTGATGAGCCGGGACTCGATGCGATGTGCTATTTCACCGAGAACCATCAAATCCTATTTCATGTGGCGGCGTATCTGGCGGGGCAGCGGGTGCAGAAACAGGTGTTTACCAACAGCGGTTGGACAGGACGGCAGCAGGTGAACCGTTCACGCGGACGAATCGAACGCTGGATTTTGACCCGTCTGCGTGGCAACTTCTCCGAATGGGACTCGAACGCTTATATGACGCTTGATGCGTTTGCGATGCTGGCGCTGGTCGATTATGCCGAGAGTGCGCGTTTGCGCGATATGGCGACGGCGCTGCTGCACAAGATTTTCTTTTTGCTGGCGTGTCAATCGTTCAGGGGATCGCATTCCAGCACACACGGGCGCTGCTACGTATCGGCGTTGAAATCGGCGCGAGTCGAGAATACATCGAGTCTAGGGCGCATCGCGTGGGGGATGGGCATTTTCAACGGCGAAACGCGGGCGACGGGGTTACTCGCCCTCTCGCGCAATTACCGCGTGCCAGACGTGATCCAGCGGATTGGTGCAGACGTGGAAAGCACGGTTTATACCGAGGCGCGTTCACTGGAACAGTTTCGTCCGCAGTTCGACATGCGCGGCGATGCGTGGGATGTGCGGACGTTCACGCATCGCACAGCCGATGTGATGCTGTCGGCTGCTGTCAACTATCACCCCGGCGAATTTGGTATTCAAGAACATTTATGGCAAGCGACACTCAGCCCCGAAGCGTGCGTATTCACGACCTATCCCGGCAATAGTCAGGAACACGGTAACGCCCGTCCCAACTTCTGGGCGGGGTCAGCACGACTGCCGCGAGTCGAAATGTGGGGCAAAACAGTGTTGTGCCTTTATCACCTTGAACCGGGAGTTGGCTTGGGATTCACGCACGCTTATTTTCCCACTCAAGCCTTTGATGAATGGCGTATTGAGGGGCAATGGGCTTTTGCCCGCGTAGGCGATGGCTTTATCGCGCTGTGGGGGGATGCCAACCTTGTGCTGACCACAAACGGGCGTCATGCGGCGCAAGAACTTCGCAGCACCGGCGCGGGCGAAGCGTGGATGTGTCACGTTGGGCGGCGAAGCGGCTATTTTTCGGAGGGAATCGATAAATTCTGCGAGCTCATGCTCACGAGTGAGCAGCCCGCCGGCAATCGAGACGCGATCACATGGCACGACCCGGAATACAACGGCATGGAGATTATTTGCAAGTGGGAAGGTGTGTCGAGAGTCAATCAGGACAATTATCACCATCCCGACGTGCATTACCGGAATAAATACACGCATACGCCGATGGACGCCGACACCATGACGATCACCCATGAGGGCGAGTCGATTACGCTAGATTTACGTCGGGCTGTTGTCATCGAACCCGCGCATTGATTGGTAAAATGGGTCAGTGTTGGTGATTGAATGACGCTTGACAGCTTGACGGGTGAACGCCGATTTATACAGCGCCGTCAGAAATTCGATGATGCGGCGCGACTCGCTGCCGCTCGTGGGTGGGCGCAGTCCTTGATCGAGCTTGTCGAGCGTCGCGTTGATCAATGCCGCCAGCGAATTTGGCACGTCGGCTTTCTGATTCCATAATGTGACCAGCGATTCATCGGGCGCGGTAAATGTCCAGTTGCTATTGTTGTAGCTGTACAAACCGCGCACTTCGACGGTTGCTTTCTGGAAATCCAAGCGCAAGTAGGTTTCTTGTCGCGTTGATACGGCGCTGTTGATGATGCTGCCCAACGCGCCGTTTTCAAATTCGACCATTGCCAGCGATAGGTTTTCGACTTCGATAGGAAGGTCGAAGGTCGCAAGTCGGGCGTAAACTTCCGCCCACTTGGGGCTTAACCACAGCATCAGGTCGATGAGGTGGATTCCGTGTCCTATGGTGGTGCCGCCAAGCGATTGATCCCATGAGGCACGCCAAGGCACAGCATAGTAATCTTCCCCGCGAAACCAGAGGGTGTGACAGGTGGCGACTCTCAAATCGCCTAACGCGCCCGACTCGATCATCTGCTTGAGCCGCTGTGCCGCCGAACCGAATCGCCATTGAAAGACAGTGCTGACGAAATGTCTCGACATGGTTTCTAAGTCTTGTAGCTCATCGAGAGTAGACAGCGACCCACACAACGGTTTTTCGCAGATAACATGCGCTCCCGCGCCTAGACATGCGTGGACGATAGGGGCATGGGTATTGGGCGGTGTGCAAATATGAACGATGTCGGGCTGCGACTCTTGGAGTAGGGCGGCGGCACTAGGGTAATAGGTGGGAATATGATGCGTTTGGCAGAAGGCAAGCCCGCGCTCTTGATCCGTATCCGCAGCGGAGATGATTTTTACCCGATCACCCAACGATTTCAGTGCTTCAGCATGGGCGTTCGCAAACGAACCCGTGCCAATAATCCCCACTCGATAAGCGGTCATTTTCTTGCCTCTTTGTAACAATTGTACGAGACAAGTGTAGCATAATTGCTTGCGCTTCCCTACAACCTAAGCCATAATCCCCTTACGCTTGACGTTGATGATGCGAAAATAGGTTTATGGGTAAACTTGGTTTTATTTCGATCATTCGTAGCACTTTTGATGTAGCACTTGCTGGTGACATGATACAAAAGGCGCGGACGGCGTTGATCGATGCAGGTTATACGCTGTTAGGTCGCCCCGAAGCCGTTACGACATTTGAAGAAGCTGCCCTTGCCGCCGATGAACTTGTGGCGCTTGATCCCGCGCTGGTCATCATTTTTCAAGCGACGTTTGCCGACAGCACTATGACAATGGCAATCGCGCATGGCGTTGATGCGCCGCTGCTGCTGTGGGCTGTCCCCGAAGATCACACGGGAGAGCGTTTACGCTTAAATTCGCTGTGCGGGATCAACCTCGCGGGTCACGCATTGACACGCGCTCGTTATCGCTATGGCTATATCTACGCCGCGCCAGATGACAGCACCGCGCTTGAAAAGGTTGGGCTGTATGCGCGTGCTGCCGCTGCCCGTCATGAACTGCGTTCGGCGCGAATCGGGAGGATAGGCGAAAATCCAGCAGGCTTTGATACTTGCCTGATGGATCAATCTGATCTTAAATCGCGTTTTGGCGTCGAAGTTGTGCAGATCGACCTTCATAGCGAAGTGTTCGAAGAGGTGCGTTTTGCCGATCCTGAGTTGGTGAGCGCGGCAGGGGAGCGATTGTCTGCCCGTGTCACGGGATTGGATACGCTCGATCAAGCGGGCGTCAATGGAACACTTGCCGCTTATGTCACGCTTCAAGATAGGGCGCGGCGCGATAACCTCAGCGGTTACGCGGTGCGCTGCTGGCCCGAATTCTTTACCGAACTCGGCTGTGCGGCGTGTGGTGCGATGTCTCTGCTCAATGATGAGCAAACTCCGTCAAGCTGTGAGGCAGATGTGAACGGCACAATCACCAGTTTGATACTGCAAACCTTGAGCGGCGAACCCGCCTTCGGCAGTGATGTCGTTTCGCTGGATAAAGAACGCGATGCACTGGTATTATGGCATTGCGGACTCGCGCCGCTTTCGATGGCAGATACCGAAAATGGCGAACAAGCAGGGGTAACTATCCACTCGAACCGCAAATTACCGCTCTTGATGCAGTTCGCACTCAAACCCGGCATCGTTACGATTGCCCGTTTGAGCGAAGCTTCGGACGAATATCGCCTCGTGATCGGGCGAGGAGAAATCATTAAAGCGCCTCGCGCCTTCTCTGGCACAACCGGACTCCTGCGCTTCGAGCGGGGTTCACAGAAGGCGCTCGATACCATCCTCTCCGAAGGGTTAGAACATCATGTTTCGATCACCTATGGGGATTACGTCGCAGAACTTCACGTTTTGGCGCACATGTTAGGATTGCCAGTTTTACAACTGTGATGAGCAGTTGTTCTGGGTTGTCAATGAAATGTTTATTAGGAGACATTACGGATGAAGAAGGTTGGCGTATTTTTAGTGTTGGCGCTCCTGATTATCGGGGTGCTTGGAGTTCAAGCTCAAACAGAGCCGGTTGAACTTCGTATTGCATGGTACGACGATGGCAATGAAGGCGCAGTTCTGCGCGATCTACTGGATCGTTTTGAAGCGGATAACGCTGATATTCGTGTCGTAATCGATACCGTCCCCTATACGTCCATTCTGGAACAACTTCCCCTGCAAGTTGAAGCAGGTGAAGCACCAGATATGGCGCGTGTCTCGGCTGGTGAACGTTATCGCGGATTTTATCTTGACCTGCGCCCCTACCTGACCGACCCCGCCTATTGGGAAGAAAGTTTCCCCGCAGCGGCTTTGCAATGGCTGCGTGGCGCTGATGAAGATGGAACCGAGATTCACGGTTTCCCGAATCAGTTCACGGTGACGGGTCCTTACATCAACCGCACGCTGTTCGAACAGGCGGGTGTTGATGTGCCGAGCGACAACAGCGACGAAGTGACATGGGAACAGTGGACAGAAGCCGCTGCTGAAGTTGCCGAAGCGACAGAAACTTATGCTGTGGCGATAGATCGCAGTGGTCACCGTTTCGCGGGTCCCGCGTTCACGCAAGGCGCGACCTATTTTGATGAAGAAGGCAACATCACCATTGATACACCCGGTTTCCGTACAATGGCGCAAATGCTCATTGACTGGCACACCAACGAATTGACCCCTGCCGAAGTGTGGTTAGGGTCGGGTGGTACGTATGCGCCGGGTGCGCCGTTCTTTGTCAGTGGCGAACTGGCATTCTATATGTCGGGCAGTTGGCAAATCGGCAACTTCGCTACGAACATCGGTGATGCGTTCGACTGGGAAGCCGTGCCGAATCCGACAGGTCCCGGTGGCAGCACAGGGATGCCCGGTGGTACAGCGTTTGTCGCCTTCGCGCAAACCGAACACCCCGAAGAAGTGGCGCGGGTGATGGAATATCTGGCAAGCGTAGACGTGTACCGCGAATTTGTGGAGCGCACGTTGTTCATCCCCGGTCATCAGAACTTGGGCGAAATCGACTATCAGACTGACCTTCCTGCTGCTGAACAATCGTTGCAAGTGTTCGCGTCAGAAGCCCTCAAACTGAGCGACCAAGCGTACGAACTGCAATACGGTTCGAACGCATTTGCGGTCAACAATCCCGTTCGTGACCGCTTGACACAAGCGATCATAGGTGAATTAAGCCTCGATGACGCCATTCTACGCATTCAAGAAGATATTGATGCGGCGTTGGCGGCAGCGGCAGCCAGCTAAAATCGACTTCTAAATCAAGAATGGGGGCAGGGCAAATGCCTTGCCCCCATGAAACCCCGTCCGCACAAGTTTAGGAATTGATGCATGACCTCTACTTCGCCTCCCACGGAAAGCAAACTGGATAAGCGAACCGATTCCTCGCTTGGCGGGTTATTCAAACCGATAGGCGGATTGTTTGCAGCCCTCTACAGGGGAATCATCAACGTAGTTGATTTTGTCATGCACCCACTGCAAGATCGCTTAGGCGTGCGCGGCATGGCATATGTTTTTGTGCTGCCCAACTTATTGATCTTTGGCATTTTTATCGTCTTTCCAATGCTTCTGAACTTTTATTATGCCTTTACAGGGGGAACCCGGTTGTTCCCCCAAGACCGCCCGTTTGTGGGGACAGAAAACCTCGAAACGCTGTTCACCTGTGGTAACTTTTTTGACCCAAACACCTGCCGCACAGATATATTCTGGCGTGCGGTGATGAATACGGGGGGCTATGTTGTCGCGCAAGTCATTTTCCTGATTTTGCTGTCGCTGCTTTCAGCCCTCTCTCTGAATCGCAAAGTCGTTGGTAGAGGGTTTTTTCGCAGCGCGTTTTTCTATCCCGTGCTGTTGTCTCCGGTGGTCGTGGCGCTCATCTGGAAATGGATTTTGCAGCAAGATGGATTGCTCAACGGTTTGATCGTCGCTCTAGGGGGTGAGCGGGTTGGGTTTTTACTCAACGCGCAGTGGGCGCAGGTGTGGGCAGTCGTGATCAGTGTGTGGGCGCAAATGGGCTTCTATACGCTGATTTTGCTGGCGGGTTTGCAAGCCATTCCCGCCGAACTGTACGAGGCGGCGTCTATTGATGGGGCGAACCTCTGGCAGTCGTTCCGACGGATTACCTTACCATTGCTGATGCCAACGATGTTTGTGGTGATCGTGCTTTCGCTCATTCGTGCGGTGCAAGTGTTCGATCAAGTGTTTGCGTTCACAGGTGGCGGACCCGGCACAGCAACGACTTATATGGTGCAGTTCATCTACGAGACGGGTTTCTCGAATCAAACGAATCAATATGGATTAGCGGCGGCGGCATCGTTGGTGATGGCATTCTTCTTACTGCTCCTCACGGCGATTCAATTACGGCTTGGTCGCAGAAGCGACGTTACCTAAAAGGGGCTTCTTCATGCGTATGGTTCTAGACTATCTGACAAATACACGCGGACGTAAGCGCCTCAGTTTCAGCGACGCGCTGACCTATTTGTACCTTCTACTCGGCACGCTGATGATGTTTGGTCCGATTGTGTGGTTGGTCGCGTCATCGTTTAAGCCGCAAGCCGAACTTTACCGATTCCCACCGCGATTTTTTCCCTACCGACAGGAAACGGTGATCGTGCCGGGGTATGATGATCCACTCGATTTGTACAATGTGACGATGGACGATGGGACGATACTCCAACTGGCACAGGTACGGCGCGTGGGTATTGAAGCTCAAATGGTTGATCCGGTGACTCCGGGCGAAATCGTGCGCGTGAACATCAACCAACGGACGCCCGTCGAATCGGTCTATTTTGGGTTAGAAAACTACGCGGAAGGCGTCACCCGTTTCAATTTTTGGGTTTATCTACGCAACAG
>JBBQRJ010000020.1:0-22356 GCA_038214955.1 Aggregatilineales bacterium
TACTGACCTTGATTACCTGATGGGCGTCCCCCGTGATATTCCAAACTCTGGTGACATGCGCGGGAGCAGAAGCACGGGGTCGGTGTTGGGGGCGATCCATGCGCCTTCAATCCATGCGCCGGGGTGGAGAGTCACGCCAAAATTAGGAATATCACGGGGGACGCCCATCAGGTAATCAAGGTCAGTATGAATGGGGAGAAAGGCGACATCTGCCGATTCACCGAGTAATTCTTTAAATCGGGTGATGCGTTGTGCGTAATTCATGTTGCGCTCGTCTCACTTTTCGTTAGAATACACCATTAAGGCTTTTTAACTCTAAACAGTATATCCATTTTGAGGAGAGTGTATGCGTCGTCTATGGATTCTATCGGTATTACTTTTCACGCTGATGAGCATCGGGATTGTGTCAGCGCAAGAGGAGCGTGTGCTGGTCGTCGGGCATACGGAAAGCACGGACTCGCTTGACCCCGCACATGGTTACACGCAAACGACGGGGATCATCAACCGTGTGACCTATGAAACGTTGGTTACGTTCCCTGATGCTGATGCAAGCGCGATTGTGCCGCTGCTGGCTGCTGATTGGACGGTTTCAGAAGATGGGCTGGCTTACACTTTCAACTTGAACACGATGGCAACGTTTGCCAACGGCGATCCGGTCACGGCGGACGATGTGGTTTTCTCGTTCAACCGCCTCAAGAATGTGCAGGGGACGCCTTCGTTCCTTGCTGCGAATATCGCCAGCGTCACGGCTGATGATGCTGATACGGTGACGGTCACGCTGTCAGTGGTTGATCCGGCGTTTCTGGCGAACCTCGCTGCAAACCCGTTCTCGATCAGCAACGATTCTCAGGTGATGGAAGCGGGCGGCACGGCTGCTGAAGATGCTGCAACAACGGACACTGCCGAAGAAATTTTGAACGACACCTCGGCTGGTTCGGGACCCTATGTCCTCGAAAATTGGGAACTGCAAGTCGAAACCGTGCTGGTTCGCAACGAAAATTACTGGGGTGAAGCACCGTATTTTGATCGCATCATTATCGTTAACATCCCCGAAGCGGCGACTCAAAAGATTGCCCTCGAATCGGGCGAAATTGACATCGCACTTGATCTGACATCTGATCAAATAGCGACGATGGGCGGCAACCCGGACATCAGTATTGCGACGACACCGGGAAATATTGTTCACTTTTTGCTGATGAACAATGATCCCGAATTGGGCGGCCCTGTGTCTGACCCGCTTGTTCAGTTGGCGATCCGCTATGCGCTGGATTACGATGGTTATCAGGCATTGTGGGGTGGATTGACACCCGCGTCGCCACTGGCAATTGGTCAGCTTGGGGCGTATGGTGAGGATATGGCGTTCGTGCGCGATCTGGACATGGCGCGTCAACTGCTGGCGGAAGCGGGCTACGAAAACGGCTTTGATATTACGTTGAGCTATCCTGTTCTCACGTTTCAAGGTGTGAACATGGAGACGAACGCGCAGAAGATTCAGGCAGACTTAGCCGAAGTTGGGATCAATGTGACGTTGAATCCCGGCGAATTGCAAGTGAGCCTTGAGGAATACCGCAACGGTGATCAAGGTTTTGGCTACTGGTTCTGGGGTCCTGATTTCTTAGACCCGATTGATGTGCTTTCGTTCCTGCCCGGTGGTAAGGTGGGCGGCGAACGCGCCAACTGGACAGACGAAAACGCTGAACAGGCGATCCTTGATTTGCGCGATCAGGCGGCGGTTGAGTCTAACCCGGATGCACGTGTCGAACTGTTCGGTCAAATTCAAGATTACCTGCGCGAATCGGGACCCTGGGTGCCGTTCTTGCAGCCGAATGTTCAGACCGCTTTCCAGTCTGACCTGCAAGGCTACGTTTGGCATCCACAGTGGTTGATCAACCTAGCCATTTTGAGCAGTGCCGAGTAATTAAAGAAGCCTCACCCCAACCCCTCTCCCAAGGGAGAGGGGCGACATCTGTAGGGGCGGGTATTTGTTTTGCCCGTCAGTGTGGGTGAGGCAAGCCTCACCCCTACATAAAAACAGACGGTGAGTATTGGTGGATAATCGGAATGCCCCTCTATTTGTTCATCGCTCGACGAATACTCGTGACGATTCCGTTGTTGATCGGGATTACGCTGGTTGCTTTTTTGATTGCAAATGCGATCCCTGCCGACCCGATCAACGCGAATTTGCCGCAAAGCCAGTTGAATAACGCGGAATTGGTTGCTGCGTTTCGCGCCGAATGGGGTTTAGATAAACCGCCTATTGAGCAGTATTTCACATATTTAGGGAACTTGTTGCAAGGCAACTTAGGGCGCTCGATCAAGACACGGCAGCCCATTGCAGAGGACATCGCACGGTTTTTGCCAGCGACTATCGAACTTTCGACGGTGGCAACGATTTTTGGCGTGACGATGGGACTTGTGTTCGGGATCATCTCGGCGGTATGGCACAATCGCCTGATTGATTATGTGGTGCGAACACTCGGCTTGATTGGTGTCAGTATTCCTGTGTTCGTCCTCGCGTTGATCGGTCTAACCATCTTTCATGCACAGTTGGGGTGGGTGGCAGGTCCGGGACGATTGGGCGCACGAACGCCTGAACCGCCGCTGATCACGGGGATGTATATCGTAGACAGTTTGCTGACGGGGCAGTGGAATACGCTACGCGATGCTGTGTCGCGGATTATTTTGCCGAGTATGGTGCTTGGGTTGTACATCGCCGGACTGATCAGCCGAATCACGCGCTCGTCTATGCTGGAAGTTTTGGGCGCTGATTACATGCGGACTGCACGCTCAAAAGGGCTGCGAGAACGCTTCATCATCCTGAAACACGCGCTGTCGAACGCCATGATCCCTGTCGTAACGGTGATCGGTTTATCTTACGGCACGCTGCTTTCCGGGGCAGTGCTGACTGAATCAATTTTTGCGTGGCCTGGTATTGGGCGTTATATGTTTCGCGCCTCAACTTCACAAGACTTCCCCGCGATTATGGGCGTTAGCCTGTTGATCGCGCTTATTTACGTGGTGGTAAATCTGATTGTCGACATCCTCTATTACTTCCTTGACCCCCGTATCCGCGCAGGTTAAGCGGCGTGTACGGGTTATTCGCATTGCGCGGCGTAACCCGCTGATCGTGATAGGGCTGGTGGTCGTCCTTGTGTGGATTTTGGGAGCGGTTTTCGCACCACAAATCGCACCCTACCCACCCCTCACGCAGAATGTGAGCCAACGTTTACAGCCCCCCGGCGCTTATACGTGGGGGACGGATGAACTTGGGCGCGATATTTACAGCCGTGTCCTGTATGGCGCACGGATCACGATTCCTGCGGGTTTCCTCGTGATCGTGATAGGTAGTGTCATTGGGACGATTGTGGGGTCAGTGGCGGGGTTTGTCGGCGGCTTTTGGGACGAACTCCTGATGCGTGTCACCGAACTGTTTATGGCGTTTCCGACGATCATCCTTGCGATGGCGATCACCGCTGCGTTGGGTGCAGACATTCGTAATGCCATCATAGCACTGGTGATTGTGTGGTGGCCCTCGTATGCGCGGTTGGTACGCGGACTCGTCCTCAAGGTGAAGCGCAACGAGTATGTCGAGGCGGCACACTGTATGGGCGCATCGAAGTTTTACATCCTCACGCGGACGGTGTTACCGAACTGCCTTGCGCCGACGTTGGTTTTGACCACGCTCGACATTGGCAACGCTATTTTGACGTTTGCGGGCTTAAGTTTCCTCGGTTTGGGTCCCGAACCCACATCGCCCGAATGGGGACGTATGATCGCCGTTGGGATTGACTACTTCGATCAATGGTGGACATGGTTATTCCCCGGCATTGGGATGGCTACGCTCGTCATTGCCTCTAACTTTATTGGAGACAGTCTGCGCGATATTTTCGATCCCCGTTTGCAATAAAGGGGCGTTCATGTTTCTGTCTCAAACCGAACTATAGCTAGAGATTAAATAATTGCGTGTAGTCATCAAGTAAACACAGAAAATGTAGATACGACCTTGTTCAACACCCAGCAAAGTACAAGTGATGCCGCCTTCTTGCTTATTGCACTCGGTTACGAACAAGTTGATTTGCTAGGCGTTTCCTATGGCGCTCGTTTAGGTTCGACGGTTATCGCTGAACATCCAGAAGGCATACGCAGCGCCATTTTAGACTCGGTTGTTCCGCTATAAATCAACCTCTATGAACGGATTGGTTTTGACTATGCAATAGAGCAGGTAAAACGATATGCAAGACAGACATCGAATGTCCCCTCGTCTACCCTAATCTTCGAGAATGTTACATTTGTTCGAGTCGCTTGCAGCATATCCAGTTCAAATAGGACGACATCAAATTACTGGAGAACTTTTGAGCCGGTGATATTTCCCACACACAGCATTGAGTAAGTGGTCAAGCGTGCTGATTGATTTCCTGTGCAACTGCCACATGGGTCGAGCCTAACAACAAAAGTAAAATAATGAATATGTGCCGCATCAAAGCATCAAAGCTCCTTTTTCTCTTCAACGGGAGAAAATGTTATAATAGATATGGGTCACAGTTAAACTTACATCAAGGAGATATTCAATGAAACGTCGTTTGCTATTTCTTTTGCTCTTGAGTCTCATTCTTCCATTAGGTATCGCAGCCGCACAAGACGCGCCTGTCACCGAAGTAGGGGAGGGCGAGGGCGTTTTGGACATCATCGCATGGCCCGGTTATATCGAACGCGGCGAACTTGATCCCGCTTACGACTGGGTGACGGCATATGAAGCAGAAACGGGATGTTTAGTGAACATCAAAACGGCGGCGACTTCTGATGAAATGGTCGCGCTGATGAACGAGGGTCGTTTCGACCTCGTGACTGCTTCCGGCGATGCAAGTCTGCGGTTGGTGGCGGGTGGACGTGTTCAAGCCATCAATGTTGATCTCATCCCAAGCTGGGGAACAGTCGATGAACGGTTGCAAAATGCTCCCTGGCATACTGTTGACAGCGATGGAGATGGTACGACGGAACACTACGGCGTTCCGTATCAATGGGGACCTAACGTGCTGATGTATAACACGGACGTATTCCCCGAAGCGCCGACAAGTTGGTCGGTGGTTTTTGAAGAACAGGCGCTGCCCGATGGTGAATCGAATGTTGGGCGTGTGCAAGCCTATGACGGACCCATCTATATTGCAGATGCGGCGCTTTACCTCATGGCACACAACCCGGAACTGGGTATTACCGACCCGTATTCACTGGATCGGGATCAGTTCAATGCCGCGCTGGATTTGCTGCGTCAACAACGCCAATTGATCGGGCGTTACTGGCACGATGCGGCGCTGCAAATTGACGATTTTGTGAATGAAGGGGTTGCTGCTTCAAGTTCGTGGCCCTTCCAGGTCAACTTACTTGCAGGGCAAGGGTCGCCTGTGGGCAGCACCATCCCGGAGGAAGGTTCGACAGGGTGGGCAGACTCAACCATGATGCATGTCGATGCACCACACCCTAACTGCGCCTATATGTGGCTTGAACACTCGCTGAGTCCACAAGTTCAGGGCGACCTCGCCGCGTGGTTTGGTTCCGTTCCTTCTGTTCCAGCGGCATGTGAGGGAAACGAACTGCTGACGGATGCGGGATGCGCGACCAATGGGTTTGAGAACTTCGAGCAGATTCACTTCTGGCGCACACCGACGACAAGCTGCGGTGATGAACGTGGCGATGTTTGCGTACCCTACTATGAATGGGTGACGAGTTATATTGCGGTCATTGGCGGACGTTAAGGTCAGTTGTACATAGCAGGACGCCGGGTCTACGCCCGGCGTCTCTCTCAAAAAAGGTTGATACGTGATGAGTTCTAATTACAAGTTATGGATTGATGGCGCGTGGGCAGAGAGCAAAAATGGCGGCGTGATGTCCATCGAGAACCCGGCGACGGGGGATATTATTGCCGAAGTTATCAATGGGAGTGCTGCTGATGTTGATGCGGCAGTAAGCGCGGCGCGAGATGCGTTTTACGACGGACGCTGGTCACGTTTGACGCCCGGCGAACGTTCACTGGCGCTGTGGCGACTGGCTGACCTGCTGCAAGATCGGATTGAATCGTTTGCACGCATGGAGTCTGAGAATACGGGCAAGCCGTATGAATTTGTCAGTTTAGGCGGTGATATGCCGTTTGCCATCGACAATCTACGGTTTTTTGCGGCGGCGGCACGCGATACACACGGGCATTCGGCGGGAGAGTATGCCAAAGGCTTCACGTCGATGTATCGACGCGAACCTGTGGGAGTCGTCGCGCAGATCACGCCCTGGAATTACCCGGTGCTAATGGCGATCTGGAAGATTGGTCCCGCGCTGGCGGCGGGCTGTACAGTGGTACTCAAACCCGCGCCGGGAACACCGCTGACAACGCTCATGCTGGCTGAACTGGCAGCAGAAGCTGGATTCCCGCCGGGCGTGATCAACGTGGTCACGGGTGGCAACGAGACGGGACAGGCGCTTGTTGAACATCCTGACGTGCGTATGGTCAGCGTGACCGGTTCGACGGGAACGGGCAAGAAAATCATGCGGACGGCGGCGGATACGCTCAAACGAGTACATCTCGAATTGGGTGGCAAAGCGCCGTTTATCGTGTTCGATGATGTGGATGTGGAGAATGTCGCCGCTGTCGCTACGTTGACCTCTACGTTTAATACGGGACAGGACTGCACCGCCGCGACTCGCGTTTATGTGCAGAAAAATCAGTTAAATAATGTGCTAGACGCAATTGTCGAAGGAATGCGCGGTGTCAAGATCGGCAGTCCTTATGAAGATGGCGTAGAAATGGGTCCGCTGATCTCTAGCGTTCAGCGTGAGCGCGTCAAGGGGTTCGTTGATCGGGCGCGGGCGGCTGGAGCGCGTATTATCACAGGCGGGGAAGTACCAGCGGGACGCGAACAGGGCTATTTCTTCCAACCGACGGTCATCAGCGATGTTGACCAGAAAGCAGAGATTATCCAGAGCGAGGTCTTTGGTCCCGTCCTCACGGTGAGTACTTTCGAGGATGAAGCCGACGCGATCCGTTTGGGAAATGATGTGCTGTACGGGTTAGCGGCGTCTGTCTGGACAAGAGACATCGGGCGGGCGATGCGAATTGCCCGTGAACTTGAATTCGGGACCGTGTGGATTAACGATCATATTCCACTGACATCAGAAACGCCGCATGGAGGATTCAAACAGTCTGGTTTTGGCAAGGATTTGTCTGCCGAAGCGGTGAACGACTATCGCATTACCAAGCATGTGATGGTGAAGAATGGCTGAGGGTAAGTCTATCGCCGTCCGGTTTTCAAACGTCTCGCGTCATTTCGGTGAGGTGAAAGCCGTCGATGCTGTGTCATTGGAACTGTTTGACGGCGAATTCTTCTCGATGCTGGGTCCTTCGGGGTCTGGCAAAACAACCTGTTTGCGTTTGATTGCCGGGTTCGAGCAACCGACAGGGGGAGTGATTGAACTGCACGGGCGCAATGTCGTCGGCATTCCCCCCTATGAACGTGATGTGAATACGGTGTTTCAGGATTACGCATTGTTCCCGCATATGACGGTAGGGGATAACGTCGGCTACGGGTTGATGATTAAACGTGTGCCGAAGAAAGAACGTCAGGAACGTGTGCGTGACATGCTAGAACTGGTGCAGCTTCCCGGTTTGGGGGATCGCAAGCCGTCACAGCTTTCAGGCGGTCAGCGCCAGCGAGTCGCGCTTGCCCGTGCCTTAATCAATCATCCGGGGGTACTGCTGCTTGATGAGCCTCTAGGGGCGCTTGACCTCAAATTGCGCCAGCAAATGCAAATTGAACTCAAAAGTTTGCAGCAGCGTCTGGGGATCACATTTGTGTACGTGACGCATGATCAAGAAGAAGCCCTAACCATGAGTGACCGCCTCGCGGTATTCAATCAGGGTAAAATCGAGCAGTTGGGAACACCCGCCGAAGTGTACGAGCGTCCGCAAACCGAGTTCGTCGCGGGTTTCGTGGGTATATCGAATATTATACGCGGCGCAGCGGCACAAAAGATTACCGGAAGCGGGGGCGCATTCTCCATTAGACCGGAGAAGATTCGGATTTGCCCCCCCGAAACGCCGAACACGCCTGAATTGTTCAGCGAGGAAGGCGTCATCCGTGATGTCATTTACCTGGGGATGCACACACGCTATCTGGTTGAATTGAAAGATGGCGGCGATTTGACTGTGGTTGAACAGAACCTGCAAAGTACGTCGATGGATGTGCTTGCAGCGAAAGGGCGGCGCGTCAAATTGATGTGGCACAAAGATTTCAACCGTCCTATCGGTGGGGGGGCATAACATGACCTCCTCGCCGCTGCCCGCTTCAACTTCAAACATCGCCCCCTCTGCTTTTCGGCGTATCGCCAATACATTCTACCGTCACCCCACGATGACGTTGATTCTGATGCTGCTGCCTATCCTACTGTGGCTCGGTGTGGTGTATCTGGGATCGCTGTCTGCGATGCTCACACAAAGTTTTTTCTCGTTGGACGGTTTTTCAGGGCGTGTGATCCGCGAATTCACGTTTCGCACTTACAACCAATTGTTGAGTGATGCCTCCAATCTCGACATTATTTTGCGAACGGCGGGGATGGCTGCCGCTGTCACGATCACTTGTGCGTTGATCGCGTTCCCGCTGGCGTACTATATGGCGCGTTACGCGAATTACCGTATGAAAGGGCTGCTGTATCTTGGCGTGATGCTGCCTCTGTGGTCAAGTTATATTGTGCGGGTGTACTCGTGGCGCTTGATCCTCGCACAAGAAGGCATTTTGACATGGTTTCTCAACGGTTTGGGTCTGGGGGGCGTCCTCAATTGGGTGCTGAGTATCCCAGGTCTCGGCGGTTCATCGCTGTCATTCTCGTATCTCGGCGTGTTTATCGTGTTCGTTTACATCTGGCTTCCCTACATGATTTTGCCGATCAACGCAGCGTTGGAGCGCGTGCCGAAGTCGGTGATCGAAGCATCGGCGGATTTAGGCGCACGTCCCGGTTACACTTTCCGCAAAGTCATCCTGCCGCTGGCATTTCCCGGCGTGGTTGCGGGATCGATTTTTACATTCTCGCTCACGTTGGGCGATTACATCATTCCAAGCGTGTTCGGTAATTCGAGTTTCTACATTGGACAAGCCGTGTATTCGCATCAAGGGACGGCGGGTAATATTCCGCTGGCGGCTGCATTGACCGTCGTACCGATTATCATAATGGGCGTGTATTTGCTGATCGCACGGCGGTTAGGGGCGTTCGATGCACTCTGAACGCGCACCGCTCGGCTTACGCATAGGAACGATTGGCGCAATTCTGTTTCTGCATGTGCCGCTGCTGCTTATTTTTCTGTACGCATTCACGACAGAGGATGCATCTTTCACGTTTCCACCGCCCGGATTGACAACAGAGTGGTTTGGCGTGCTGTGGGCGCGGCGTGAATTTTGGGAGGCGCTGCAACTGTCGCTCACCGTCGCCGTGATCTCGACGGGGATAGCACTGGCGCTCGGTACGATTACTTCACTTGCCCTCTATCGCAGTCGGTTTTTCGGACGTGATGCCATTTCCCTTATGATCATTTTGCCGATTGCGCTGCCGGGTATTGTCACCGGAATCGCGCTGCGTTCGGCAATCAACCTGACAGGGTTGGATTTTTCGTTCTGGACAATCGTCATCGGTCATGCGACGTTTTGCGTGGTCACGGTCTATAACAATGTGATTGCACGACTGCGGCGCACAAACTATTCGCAGATTGAAGCATCAATGGACTTAGGCGCGACCACACTGCAAACTTTCCGATACATCATTTTGCCGAACATCGCTACGGCGCTGCTGGCAGGGGGTATGCTCGCCTTCGCGCTCTCATTTGATGAAGTGATCGTGACGACGTTCACAGCGGGTCAGCAGGAGACCTTGCCGATTTGGATACTCAATCAATTGATTCGTCCGCGTGACCGCCCTGTGACCAACGTCGCCGCAATTTTTGTGATCGCCGTGACGTTGATCCCCTTACTGCTGGCGTACCGCTTCACCCGCGATACGTCGAATTAGTCTGACTTGGGAAGGAAGCCGAAATCAAGATAGACACAGGTTTCACCGACCTCTCCACAGGGTGATTCTCCGTAATCTTTAAAGATGAAAATCAGTGGATCATGCCGTTTGAATTTCTTCTTGAGGGTGTTCCACTGTGATTTTGATGGTTCCGTTTGCCCTTCTGTCAAAATGAAATAGGCGGGGCTGAACAATGCGCGATAATGCCCATCTGGATAGGCAATGACTTCGCGTAAGTGCATTTCTGGCGGTATCTGGTACTCATTTGTCAGCATTTGAGCGACGAAACGCTGTACGCGGTCAAGGTGACGCGGCTTGAATGTTGGTAAACCCTTCATATGCTCCTCATATCCGTTTTGTCCTTTATTTTAACCTTTATCTGATATAACATGAACGGGCGAGAAATCACGAGATAACAATGACAATTATACCCACTCCAGAGTTAATTGAAGCGATTGTTCAGCGTGTGCCGGAAGGGTTTATACACCGTTCTGCACTGGTCAATCGATTGAGAACGAGTAATAAGAACCTGACGAAACAAGCGGGTAAAGTAGGGCGCGAACATGACTACTTCTTTGATCATACCCGCGTTACCCGCGATGCTGTGCGCGAACGCTCCAACTGGAGCCGACCCGGTTTCCCTAACCTAGCGGAAGATGGAACACTGCCTGACCCGCCGATTGTTGAGCAAATTGCATTGCGGCAGGATCAACTCTCGAATGATAGTGAGATCATTCGTCTGCTAGCGCATTTAGGACAAACATCTGGCTATATGCGTTTGGTCGATGTGAGTCCTGATGATGCGCCGCTGGTACATCGACTCACCGAACGAGACATTTTGCGTGAGAAAGACGGTTTTGTCTATGATCCGCTGCGAATTAGCCCCGGCACGGTGGAAGAACTGCGCCGCAGAGATGGGCTGCGCGAACCTCATGGGCGCTTGATCGCCCTATTGGACGAAAAACCCGGCAAGACTGCTCCCGAAGAGGAATTGATCGAAGCGTTCGGTAACGACCTGTACCGCGAGTTGTTCTCGTGGGGGAATTTTACGGCTTATGTCGTGCTGTTGAAGGTTAAACCCTATCGTGTGGCGTGGGTTCGCCTTCGAGATGCTAACCCGGACGACGCTCTGAGGGCTGCCAACGACGCGGTTAAGATCAAAGATGAGGCATGGCAAGAGGCGCTTGAAGAAGCGGGCGATTTTGTCCGTCCCGGTGCTAAAGAAGGCGGCTCACTTCGTGGTCAGGTGATAGCACGCTCGTATATATTGAGCGCGGCGGCTAAACGGCTTGGCATTCATGAAGAAACGCTCACTGACGCCATTGAGCAGGGCGTTATTCCATCGTTTACTGATCCCGAAGAGAAAATGCGCCTTCCCGCCGATGAAGTGGAAGCGGCGTACAAGGATGTTCAATATGGTGAACAAATTGCGGGCTTAGAGGTCATACGCACGCGAGAAATCTCCGTCGCGCTAGAAGTCAGCTACTCGACGGTACGCAGTCGTTTGCAAAAGCTGGGTGAAAATAAGCGTCGCCCTCGCTGGCAAGATGTACGCGGTCAATGGGGTTTGCCGGAAACACTGCGTGAATTTCGCAAGCTGCTTCGTGAAAAAGTGGTCGAACGGCGAAGTGAACAGGGCAGTGACGGCGAACGGGTTGTACAAGATTTTGCAACGCTTCGGGCGCAGGCAGAAGGTGAACGCGAACGCCGCCGCGAACTGCGTAAACGTCTGCTGGCGGCTTTCCCGACATGGCAGCATGAAGGACGCGCTGCACAACAAATCTATCTGCATGTAGGACCGACCAACAGCGGTAAGACTTATCACGCACTGGAAGCACTCGCAGAAGCGGGCAGCGGTTGGTATCTCGCGCCTTTGCGTTTGCTGGCGTTTGAAATTTTTGATCGCATGAATGCGCGTGGAACACCCTGCAACCTGCTGACCGGAGAAGAATATATCCCGATTCCGGGTGCGAGGATTACGGCTGCGACAGTTGAAATGTTCAACCCGAACGAAAGTGGGCGCTGTGTGGTGATCGATGAGTCGCATATGCTGGCAGATTCGGATCGCGGTTGGGCGTGGACTCGTGCTTTCATGGAAACACAGTCACCTGAGATTCGGGTGATCACCCCACCGTTTGGACGCACGCTGGTCGAGCATATGTCGAGCGCCGCTGGACTGCCGCTGACCGTTGTCGAGCATGAGCGGCTCACGCCGATTCGCGTGGCGGAACGCTCCTGGAGTTTGCGCGAACTGCCATCTAAGACGATCTTGATCGCGTTTTCGCGTCGAAGCGTATTGCAACTTAAGACTGAACTCGAACGCATGAAACGGACAGTTTCGGTGGTTTACGGGAATTTGCCGCCCGAGGTACGCCGCAAACAGGCGGAACGGTTTGCTACGGGACAAACCGATATTTGCGTTGCAACGGATGCGGTAGGGATGGGCTTGAACCTCCCGGCTGATTACGTGTGTTTCTATGAGGTGACCAAATTCGACGGCAAACAAAATCGTATGCTCTTGCCGAGCGAAGTCCAGCAAATTGGAGGACGAGCAGGGCGCTATGGATACAGCGAGTTTGGCGAAATCGGCGCGACCAACAAGCAAGATTTGAAGATCATCAAGCAGTTATTCAATACCGTGCCAGAGCCGCTCACTCACGCCCATGTCGCGCCAACCGTAGAAGATTTGGAGATGATCCCCGGCAGCCTAGCAGAACGCTTGATGCAGTGGTCAATGCTGCAATCAATTCCCGAATCGCTGCGTAGTGCCATCAAGACAGCGGATTTGACTGAACGTATCGAGTTGGCGGCGATGCTCACTAATCGGGAAGTTGCACAATTAGGTCTAGCGGCGGCAATGCGCTTGATCAACGCGCCGACACGCCAGAACACACGCCCATACTGGTACGACTGCGCCCAGAGCATCCTTGCTCATGGAACGATGCCACTGCCACCTAAGCCACCACCGGATATTGCCAATAACTACGATTTAGCGAGTGCTGAAGCAAGTGTTTCGTGTGCCGATATTTATCTCTGGCTGTCGCGCCGCCCCGAATTTATGCGGTATGCGCCTAACGCCCCCGAAGTTCGCGTTTCGCGTGCAGACTGGTCACAAGAGATTGATGCGGCGCTGCTACGTCGGCTAGATTCGACACAGTTATGCGTGAACTGTGGTAAGCCGCTCCCTAAAGGGCATCGCTACCGCATTTGCGAAACCTGTTTTGCTGAACGGCGCGGTTACGCTGATGATTTCGATGCGTAATTGGCAAACCCCTCTGCTATGTTATAATTGCTGCAATTTAACCTTCATAGATCATCAAGGCAGAGGGGATGTCGAACTGGAAACAGGCGATTACACAGGTCGTCGGTGGTATTGACGATTACTTTGACGCGCTCCAATTTCGTTTTCGACAGAAACGGGGGATAGAGTCTGTTCAGATTTTGCCCTACATCGGGCATGGGACACATACCACGCTTTACCTGAAAGGTCGTGCGATTGAAGATTACAGCGTCATGGATTCGCATGATACGGACACCACATGGCAAAATCTGCTCAATATGTATCGCCGCTTTAACAGCCATGAAATCCCTTACGCACGGGTAAAAGCCTATTTCGATGGGAAAGCCTATGAGACAAAGGCTGACGACGAGGGGTATTTCAACTTTCAGATTTCGCTCGATAAACGGCTGCCTGACGATGTGATCTGGCACGATGTTTTGCTAGAACTTATCGACTATCACGCGCAAGAAACTACACGTACCGTCGGTAAGGTGATTGTGCCGCCGTCCTCTGCTCAATTCGGCATCATCAGCGACCTTGATGATACTGTCATTAAGAGCGATGTTATCAATCTTCTTAAGTTGGCGCGTAATACGTTTCTTTACAATTCCCATACCCGATTGCCTTTTGCGGGTGTTGCAGAGTTTTATCACGCGCTGCAAAAGGGAGTAGGGCAGGGGTACAACCCAATCTTCTATGTATCGAACAGCCCTTGGAATCTCTATGAATTGCTGGTGGATTTTTTCGAGGTACGTGGGATTCCGGCGGGAACCTTTTTTCTCACGGACATCGGTTTGACGCCGACCAAGTTGATTCGCTCCAACGGCGCAAAACATAAGTTTGCGTGCATTCAAACCCTGCTGGAAACGCATCCGAAGTTACCCTTCATTTTGATCGGCGACAGTGGGGAGAAAGATGCGGAAATCTATTTGAAGGCGGCACAACAGTATGTGGGGCGCATCAAAGCGATTTACATCCGTGACGTGTCGGCAACGCGGCGTGACAGTGAAGTCCAGTCTATTATTCAACAGGCGACCCTTGCTGGTACAGAGATGCTGCTTGTTCCAGATACGGCGGCGGCGGCGGCGCACGCGCTGGAACGCGGCTATATTGAGCCAGAGACAATTCCAGCCATTCGACAAGAGAAAATCGCAGACGAACAGCAACCTTCACTTATCGAAGATTTGATCGACAAACTCCCGTGAAGCCTATTCCACAGGAAGCGAGTCCAAGTCAACACCGCTGTCAATATTTACGAGATGGGTCATGAGCCAACCTGTTTGATCGCCGTAAGTAACGCGCAGCCATGTGTTATTGGCAGTTCTCGCTTGCACATCTAAAGTCGTGTTGAACGGGATAATCAACAATACCTCTGAATCGAAAGTGGGTTGTAAGCGTAAATTCGTGTTAAAACGGGTCACAATCGTGATTGCTGTTACGAGCGGTTCAACGCCTAGCGCCGTCAGTGTCTCGGTTTCGATGACAGAGAGCAATTCTAAGTCACCTGTCACGCTGACAACGAAAAAGGCGACCCAACCGGGTTCGCCGTTGTAGTCAATGAGCAGCCATTGACCATCTGCTGTGCGTCCGGCAATGTCGGCACGATCACCGGGATTCAATGATCCGAGTCGATCATAACTTGTATCAGGACCAGACCGGACGTTAACGCGGCGAAATGCTGTTGCATAGACCTCTGTGCTGGCTTCGAGTGAACTGGGTTGTGAGGAATCAAGCGGCGTTGCGGGAAGCACTGTTTGTGATTCCACGATGGGCAGTATCGATGGATCACCATTGAGGCTGACGGTGAAGAAGGCAACCCAACCATCATTCCCATTGAAGTCGATATACAACCAGTTACTGTCTAAATCGCTTCGCCCGCTAACCGTGACCTCCACACCGCCTGACAATCGCCCTATAATGTCATACTGTGTGCCGGGACCCGAACGCACATTTACGGTGCGGAACGCTTGAGCTAAAAGTGTCGTATCCGGTTGCGCGAAAGCGGTTAGAGTGAAAAAGAACAGGGATAGCGCCACAATAGTTCGCGTCACAGGGAATCTCCTTTTAAAAACTTTACCCAACACATTGTAAACGAACTCACGGATGATCATGAAAAATAAATCGGAAATGCTCTCACGCTACTTATGCGAAGTCGAAGTTACGGAAGGACTAGAAACGATCACGATTGATGAAATTACCGAGCGGTTTGGGAAAGCCGTTGAAATACTTTCATCGGAAAAACCGGGTGAGATTCGATTTTACTACAAAGGGGGTCTAGGACGACTCCGCAGTTTACAAACTGCCTATGCTGTCTATATTGTCTACAGTTATGATGTGCCACGCCCTCGCGGTTTGTTGGGAGACGCGCATTTCCGCCGATTGCTGGAACAAATTGATCTTGTACGCGGCTTGTCACCCAATGCTTACCACACATTTTCAATCGCAGCAGCAGGGTCGGACTCAACCGTGATGAACCGCATCAAAGAGGATATTGTTACACGGGCAGGGTTAACACTGGCGGCGGATAAAGGCGATATGCACATTCGTATTCGACCCCATAACGACATGTGGCAAACGCTGATCCGATTGTCGCCGCGTCCACTCGTGACCCGCTCGTGGCGCGTTTGCAATATGGAAGGGGCGCTGAATGCCGCTACTGCACACGCGATGATCCGAATGGTGAAACCAGACGGCAGTGACGTTTTTCTCAATCTTGGATGTGGATCGGGAACGCTCCTGATCGAGCGCCTGAGTTTTGGTGCTTCACAACAGGTCATCGGTGTTGATAGAAGCATTGATGCGCTAACCTGTGCTGAAACGAATATCCGTGCGGCGGGTGAAGAATTGATCACACTGCTTTGTGCTGATATGACCCGACTACCCATTCCATCAGCATCAATCGATCAGGTCGCAGCAGATTTGCCCTTTGGTCAATTGATGGGTAGTCATAACAATAATGTCGTGTTATATCCGCAAGTTCTACGGGAAACAGCCCGTGTTACCCGTCCTAGAGGTCAGTTTACATTGATTACGCACGAAATTCGCCTGATGGATCAACTGCTGCGCGAGTCGCGTATATGGCACGTTGAGCAGTCGATTCAGGTGAACTTGCGCGGCTTGCATCCCCGCATCTATGTTCTACGCCGAACGGTCAACGCGCTTTGAGCCAGCGGCATTGGTAGGGTTCTAGCTTGAGCGTATCCTTCTGTTGAAATGAGCGCTCTGAAATAAGATCATCGGCTTGATCGATTCTTGCCAATTCGCGGCGCAGTACATTTTTTTCAGCAGTTTGGGGGAACTCGGAGAAGTTCGCCAGTACAAGAATACTTTCATGACGCACAAAGCCGAGTATGTGGCGATTGCCAACGTCTACGAAGCGCGTCCCGCCGTTCGCAAATTCAGGTAAACTTTTACGCAGCACGATCAAACGCTTTATCGATTGAAAGATACGTCCTTCAATCGAGGTGAGATCGTTCCGCAGCGCGTATCGCTCCGCATTGGCAGGGGGGCGATGTATCCAGCGGCTATCATCCTTTTTTGCGGGGTTGTCGGTGTAAGCGTAATTGTTTGTCGTTCCAATTTCATCGCCCAGATAAATCAATGGGATGCCACCGGCGCTTAGAATGAGGCTGTGTATCATCACAATACGCTGAATTGCCGTATTGATGAGCGCAGCATCACCTAGCTCAATCGCTTTTTCTAGTCCCGCTAATGATGCAAGAGTGCCAGAAATACGCATATCCTGAGTGCGCGGATTGTAATTGAAAGGGACGCCACTAGCGAAACTGCCGGGAAAACGACCTGTATAAAATAGATTGAGGAAATAGCGGTGATCGAAACCGTTGATACCGAGTTCGACGGCATCCTCGTTGGCAAAACCCCAACCAATATCATCATGTGAGCGAAGATAATTAATCCACGCTGCGTTAGCGGGCAGTGCAAAATGCTTGTTCATCGCATGTCGAAAAAATTCAGTTTCTCGCGTTGCCAATGCTTCCCAGATAGCAACCATCATGATCGGATTATATGAGATTTGGCATTCGTTCCCGCCGATGTAACTGCGAACATCACGCGGGTGGACAATTGCCTCTGATTTGAATAAGAGGGCAGGGGCAGCAATTCTCACAAGCGCGTTATAGGCTTGGATCAAGGTGTGTATTTGAGGTAAATTCTCACAGTTGGTGCCAAGCTGCTTCCAGATGAAAGGCACTGCATCTAAACGTAGAATCTCGACGCCTTGATTCGCAAGGAAGAGCATTTCAGACAGCATCGCACGAAATAAAGCGGGATTCGTATAATTTAAATCCCACTGGAAATCATAGAAAGTAGTCCAAACCCATTTACCTATCGAGGGTTGATAGGTAAAGCTACCCGGTGCTTGCTCTGGAAATATTTCGCGCAGGTTTGGCTCATACTGATCCGGCAGGGTGCGATCATCGAACATCCGGTAGTACGCTTGATACGCTTGATCACCCGCCAAAGCCTTGAGCGCCCATTCATGCTCGTTAGAGGTGTGATTGAAAACG
This sequence comes from Aggregatilineales bacterium, assembly GCA_038214955.1. Lineage (GTDB taxonomy): Bacteria > Chloroflexota > Anaerolineae > Aggregatilineales > Phototrophicaceae > Flexifilum. Next base: position 17,845 of record JBBQRJ010000020.1, read on the forward strand.
AAGTCCAATACAAGACTGATGCCATGCTGACGCAGTTCGTGTGTTAGCTCGGCAAGCTGTTGCATCGTGCCAAGTGCTGGATTCACCTCACGAAAACTGCTGACGGCATAACCCCCGTCGTTGTTGCTCTCAGGAGCTTTAAAGAGGGGCATGAGGTGTAAGTAGGTAAGCCCAAGTTCTTGAAAATAGGGAATACGTTCTCGAATGCCTTGAAGATCGCCAGCGAACAAGTCAACGTACCCGACTGCACCCATCATATTTTCGCTTTGAAACCACAGCGGATTTGCTTCTCGCTGTTGATCAAGTCGTTTTAGGTCGTTGGGGCGTTCTAGAAACATTTCCACCAGCACAAGAAATGTTTGCTCTAAGTGATAGAAAAAATCATATTGATCGCCGTACAACTGGTAGAAGCAAGAGAAAAATTCAGAGAAATGTTGATTGAGGCGTTCTCGAAAAGGTTTAGCATCTGTGATGTGTTGTAGTCGCGCTTCAATGCGCGGCAGGAGGCGCTTGAGAGAAAGATTTGCTTGTTCTGCTAACCAATTACTGTCTTGAAAAATCATGCCCAACCTATGCCGATTTTAGATAAGTCGGGCAGATTATATCAGCTAATTTGCGGAGAATGGTCCTTGATATTCGAGTTCTGGTTGTGCCATCAATCTGTCAGACAGCGTGACTTCCTTACGGTAGAGTTGGCGAACCCGTTCCGAAAGATCAAGCGCATTGAGGATTGATAACAGTTCCTGTTTCTGAGAAGGTTCAATTTTGAGCAGGGAAGCCGCAAGATAGGCGAGGGCTACCTCATTTTGGGGCAGTTGCCGGGGATTAATGCGAACATTTTCTGTTTTTTCCAGTATTGTCAGATAGCGATCTACCCATGGACGAAGGCGTAAAACTGACTTTAAAAGGCTCTTCGGATCAGGGTTTTGTAATGGGTACATTTCGACCTGACCGACGAGATAGGCTTGGGTATGGTCAAAGTCATGCACTAGAAAGCGTTCTTGACCCACAGCCACGATGTTCAATCGCCCTGCACCCAGTGGTTGGGATTGTGTAATTTGTGCTGTGCAGCCAATCGTGTAGGGGACTGCTTCTTTGCCCAAACCCAGAACCTCTATGCCGCTTTTGAGTAATAATACGCCAAAGGGCTGCTGCGATTGAATGCATTCGTTGATCATCGTCTTATAGCGTTCTTCAAAAATGTGCAGCGTGAGCGGCATACCGGGAAAAAGTACCATGTTTAAGGGAAAAAGGGGAAGGTTTTGCATAGTTCTATGTTAGAGTCTCTATCAACAGTTGGCTTGAACATTGTAACTGTATTTTAACAGAGTGCGTTATCTTTCTCGAAAACTTCTCATACGGGTACTTGAGCAATAATATTCGGATAAACTTGTAATATTTGTAATAAATTGAGGTCATTGATGGTCGATGTCGTTGTTTGTGGTCACTTGTGCCTAGATTTGATACCCCTGATGGATAATTTACCTGCAATCGCGCTGTCCACACCGGGTCGCTTGTACGAAATTGGTGAGATGAATCTAACAACCGGTGGCGCGGTATCGAACACCGGATTGGCTTTGCATCGGCTCGGAACTGATGTGCGACTTATGTCTACGGTGGGCAACGACCTTTTTGGCGATATGATACTCTCGTTTATTGGCAGAAACGGATCACAACTCATTCAATCTATTCGTAGAAAGCCCGCCTCAAGCGCCTATACGATTATTCTCTCTCCATCGCGTATGGATCGCACACTGGTGCAATATGCTGGCACGAACGCAACCTTCACATCCGACGACATTGATTATGATGTCGTCGCTCAAGCTAAGATTTTTCACCTCGGTTATCCGCCACTTCTACCCAAACTCGTAGAAGGGAACGGAATAGAGCTAGAGCGCCTTTATCGTCGGGTGAAAGCAACAGGTATAGTCACTTCGCTTGATACCTCATTTCCCGATCCTAATGGCTTGAGCGGACAGGTTGATTGGCTTCAGTTGTTTGCGCGGGTCTTGCCATTAGTGGACATCTTTGTGCCAAGCATCGAAGAAATTGTCTACATGCTGCGAAGGGCAGATTTTGAACGATGGCACAGCAATGTCAACGAAAACATCACCATGCGTTACTTAGATGAATTAGCAGATGAAATCTTCGCCATGGGCAATTGTGCCATTGTTGGATTCAAACTTGGCGCTGCGGGGGTTTATTTGCGAACAGGTGGGATTGATCGCATAGGTCAATTAAATAGTTTGGCGATCAAATCGGCAGCGAACGCAAATCAACGATTATGGCATCCCGCATTTGAAGTGAATGCGAATGGCACGACGGGCGCTGGTGATGCGGCTTACGCCGGATTGATGGCTTCGCTGATTCGTGGCATGGATGTAAAGGCTGCAATGCGGTGGTCATGTGCTGTCGGTGCTTGCAGTGTAGAAACTGCCCACGCCAGCAGCATCCCAACATGGGATGTTATAGCAAAACGACTGGAGTCAGGATGGAGGTTTAACGACAGCACTTTGCGCCACGATTGATTTAAAACAAGCCCTCTTTTTCGTGAAATCACGTTACTGGTTATAATATCGCTTATCACACAGTAATCGTAAAAAACGAACGAGTGCATTGAAGCACTCGTTTCAAAATTAGGCATCAAAACGAAAGGGGTTGAAGTTTGTGTTGTAGTCGTATACGTCTTCTTGTTCGGTGGTTTTCAGCAGTTTGATAACGCGAAGTGTCAACGGCGTAAAAATAACTTCGATGCCCACTTTGAAGATGTAATTCGTCACCATCAGCGACAGCATGATTTCTGGCGGAAATGCGCCGAGTGCTGTGGCGATGACAAAAAATGCAACCGTGTCTACGGCTTGTCCGGCGATGGTGCTTCCAATGGTGCGTATCCACAATTGGCGACCCTGAGTCAGCACCTTCATTCGAGCTAATACATAGCTGTTTACGAATTCGCCAAAGAAGTATGCAATCAAGCTGGCAATGGCAAGTTTCCAGACACCGCCTAATACTGCATCAAAGGCGCTTTGACCTACGCTTTGCTGCCAGAATGCTTCACCCGGTAACGCACCCGCCAACCACACGAAAAATGCCATCAATGCGGTAGCGAGAAACCCACTCCAGATAACTCGGCGTGAGCGTTTATACCCGTAAACCTCGGTGAGGACATCCCCAAAGATATAAGAGATCGGAAATACCAACGTGCCAGCGTCGAAAGCAAGCGGCAGCCCCGCAAGTGAGACACCTAGATCAATCAACTTGGCACTGCTCAATAGGTTGCTCAATAAAAGTACGGTCACGAAAAGAACCGTGATGAGATCGATGTATTTGTATCGTCGTTCCATAGGGTTTCTCTGTTGAAGAATGCGGCTCAACTTATTCTCTCATCTGGATTAAAATTAAACAACATTGAACCTAGAGCCATCGGTAAAGAATTATGGGATCACCGCGTAAGCAACCACTCGATTTTCGCAAAGAGGAAGTCGAAGCCGTAACCCGCTGTTGGACAAGCGCAACCTCTTCTGCGCTCGTCGGCATTGGCAGCGTTGGTAAATCGAACCTATTACAACATCTCGCAGATGCAGACGTTCAATCTCATTATATGGGCGAACGGGCGAGTAAGTTTAAGACCATCATCGTTGATGCAAACATGTTGGGTCCCCTTCCACCTGACAAAGATGACCCTATTCGCTGCTGGGCAGGCTATGAACTGATGATGCACCGCCTCTTTCTGGCATTCTATCCATTCGATATGCTGCCCAAAGAAGAAGCCAAGCAGTTCTATGATGCGTATCAGGCGCTGCAAGATGGATCGAACCCGCTATTTACCTATATGGCGCTGCGGTATTTCGAGTTAGGCATTGAATACTTTATGCGGCGTGGTATTTCAATTGCATTCATGTTCGATGAGTTCGATGAAATGCTGCGACAGCTTCCTGTAAAGTTTTTTCAAACCCTGCGCGGCATCCGTGATTCTAATAAGCGTCAGCTTATGTATGTGACCTTGACGCGCTCACCACTCGCAACGCTTGTCGAGCGATTTAACATCCCTGCCCTAGAGATTGAACCGTTTACAGAGCTATTTACAGACAACACGATTTATGTGGGTCCTTATAACGAAACCGACGGCAGAAATATGTTGAATGAACTCTCCCGTCGTCGCCAACGTTCCTACCCTGAATCAATAAATACTGCCCTTCTCTATGCAAGCGGACGCTACGCCGGGATACTACGTGCAAGCGTCAATACGCTCGATGAATTTGTTAACATTGACATTATGGGTTTATCTGTGGAGCAGCTAACGCCCATGTTGGCGGCGAAATCGGCTGTCCGTGCCGAATGCAAGACGATTTGGACGAGTCTCAATCGGTCTGAACAACAGGTATTAAAAGCAGTTGCCCGTTTGACTCCCTATAACGTCAACCCTGAGAGCGAGATTGCGGTCAATATGCTGATCCAGAAGCGTATCCTGCGGCTTGACCAGATGGGACAAAAATTAGAGATCATGCCTCC
>JBBQRJ010000021.1:0-22137 GCA_038214955.1 Aggregatilineales bacterium
TGACAGCGAGGCGTTATTCACATCATCAGAGGCGATTTATGCCCTGTGGGTTGGGAGAGATGACCCGACAGCGTGCGAACAAAAAGGGACGATCCTCTGGAGAGGAATCGCCCCTTTTTGGCGTTATGAACAATGGGAAGCTGAACGAACGGACTAACGTTCCATCGTCGCTAAAAGTTCTTGTGTTTCGCGTGAAGGATCAATCCCAAATTTCTCGTTGAGGATTTGCTTCAAACGCTTATACTGCATCTTCGCATCATCGACTAAATTCATTCGGTAGTAGATACCCATGACTTGACGATGAATATCTTCACGTTCTGGCGTTTCTTTGAGTGCGCGAATGAAGAAGCCGAGTGAGCGATTTTCATCACCCCGTTTCGACCAAATGCGCCCCATCTGGATCAAGGCTTGGGCGTAAAGCTGACGCAAAGTATTGCGCCGCTGCTGCACCCAGGGCATTTCGACGGTTTGCAGGAAGGGAGCGCGATAAATATCAATGGCACGCATCAACAACGCCATTTCCTCGCGTTCACTGTTGGCGACAAGCGCCTTTTCTACCGTGTCCTGAAAATCACCTACATCGTAGTGACGAACCAATTTTTCGCTAGGCATATAAAAACCCGAATTGTATTGTGTCAATTCGTAATTGCCACCATCAGGGATTTTCATGCTAATGCGTTCGGTGATCTTACGCTTGGTGACGTGGAAAACGTTCGTCGCTTCTTTTACGGACAATTCGGGCCAGAACGTTTCAAAAATTTCGTCACGGGTCACGAGAGGATGATCCATAAAGAAGAAGAACAGGTTGCGCGGTAATGCGCCATCCCAGTTAGAAATCGGCTGACCGTTGACTAAAGCATGTCCACGTCCAAAAGCATACACCTCAAGTTGAGGTTTAGGCATATTTTCGACGGTGAACATCAGGTCATCGCGGCGCTGCTCTGTGCCAAGCACAACCGCATCGCCCCGCGCTACCATATCGTACCAAGGTTGGTACATCAGCAACCGTGAGCTAAAAGCGATCTGCGCGTGGGGAGGCATGACGCTGACCACCGCTTTGATAAACGTGTTGAAGTCTGCATCCATGCCGATCCGGTCAAGTTCGTCAATGAACAGGGTAAGCGGGTCGCTGGTGTAAGCGGCAAGGTCGGCAGCAAACGCTTCGCCCAACAGGGTAGGATTTGCGCGTTCGTCTAACTGTTGTTGAAGATTTTTGCCGAAACCGGGGATTGTAGCATTAAATTCTTCTAGAAGACCTGCTAACCAATCAACAAGGGTCTTTTGTTCTTCGGAAATGCGATAATACAGAAGCCCTTCTTTAGCATTCGATAAGAAATGTGTCAGGAATAAATTTCTGTAACTCGTCCAAGGGTACAAAAGTACGATTTTTTTGTCTTCAGAACGCTGCCGAAAAGACTCCACACTGACATTTGTTATTTGATGAACTAGCATTCTGAAGCTCCACCCCTCCATGACCGCTGAATTCCCCATGATAAAGCCCTATATTTGCTGTCGGGATTGGGTCACACTGAAAATGCGATAGGACCAATTAATTTTATAGTTTACCCAAATATGCGCGTAAGGCAAGCGATAATTGTAAATCTTCCGTTAGAAATTAGGTTGAATTTAGATACAGTTGGGTTTGTTAATATAAATTAATATTTAATTATTTTTATGAACAGGTTTTCCAACTTTATAGGCATCTCTACTAATCAAATGGTACGATAATGGTTCAAGAATGGTACGATACAGTTTTTTAACGATTGTTCGCTTAAGATGTTTGTGATCAAAGATGGGGTTTTGCCTTATCCTAAAAACGTATAGATTTGCTGAGGCTCACCCGTGAAACGCGCACTGCTTTTCGTCTTATTTCCGCTGACCGCCATTGTGCTTATCTTAAGCCTGCCGCGCACCGCAGTTGCGGTGAATCGTCTCGATGTGCTGGTGATCTACGCATTGCTCACCGCACTTTCGCTGATGTATGGCATCATTCTGACAGACAGGCAGCAGTTAAGCAGCGCACACGGCATTGGGATGCTGGCGTTTCTCTCGCTTCCATTTACAGCCATTGGTGGTGTGACGTGGGCGTTAGCGATAGGTGCGGTACTGGCAGAATTGATTCACGCCGTGCAAGATCGCCGCGCAGGACATTACCCGCTTGAATTCCGTCATCGCTGGCGGACAATCTCCACCGTCGCCCGCATCATCGTGCCGTTTTACGTGGCTGGCGTCGTCTATCAAGCGATTGGCGGCGTGCTGCCCCTGAATAACCTCACCCTTGCTGCCGCGCCTCAACTCACGGCTTACTTTTTAACGTATGTGGCGCTCTACATGGCGATTTTCCTGCTCGAAATGTGGCGCCAGAATTTACCGATCAATCATCTGCGTGATAATCTCGCTGAAATCCTGATTGCGCTCGGACTGCCGATTCCGTTCACGCTGCTTGGCTCTGAAGTTTTTAACAACGGATCGAATATTCTGTTTGCCGTGTTCATTGCGGGTTTTGCGGTGCTGGTGATTAGCCCCCACATGATTAGCACGACACAGCGGCGGCTGAGAACGCAAGTCGATAACTACCGTCAGCTTTCCGCGACCAACCAATCCCTTTACGATACCCAGCGCGAACGGGTGAGCCAGCTTGGAAAGCTCAACGACGTGTTGATGCGCCTTAACGGGACGCTTTCATTCGATGTCGTGCTGGAAACCGTGACTGAATCGGCGGAGATGCTCTCTGGCAGTTCTGGCGTCGCCGTCTATATGTATTGGGATGATGTCAAAGGGTCGCTGGCGCTAGTACGCAGCAGCGGCATGAGCAGTTATTTTGTAGCCGACCCGCCCGACCCGCTTTTGAGTCGGGCGCTGCGTAAAACCAGCAACCCTGCTTTGCCGCCCGCCATCGTCGTTGATGCTGCCCTCGATCAACATGCCGCACCGCTGCGGGACGTGATGCTGCGGGAAGGTAAGCCCGCATGGATTGAACTGCCGCTGGTGGTCGGCGGCGTCACGATGGGCGCGTTGGTTTTGTATTTCAGCGAACCGCATGTTTTTGCAGCAGAAAACGTCGAGGTGCTGCGAACGTTCGCCAATCAAGTCGCGCAAGCGTTGAGCAATGCCCGCCTCTACTCGATCACCGACGAGGCATTAGAGCGGCGAGTCGGTCAATTACTGGCGCTGGCGGCGATTGGTCACGAACTGACGGCAACGATTGACCTCAAGACGATTTGCAACCTTGTACTCAATCACGCGCTGGACGCCACACGTTCAACGATGGGCGCAATGCTGCTGATGGATGAAACCGGACAAGTCGAAATATCGGTCACACGGGGCTATTCTGCGGGCGCACGTCCTGAAACCTCGCAACTGTTGAATGGCGTCGTCGGGGAAGCGATACGACGGCGCGAACCCCTTTTGATCGATGATGCGGACGCTGATCCTCAGTTCGCCCGCTTCGCACTGTCGGCACGTTCTCAACTGACCGTTCCCATTGTGCAAAATGACGAGCTTCTCGGCGTGATCACGTTGGAAAATCCGCTCCCCGCCGCCTTTGGCAGTGACGACATTGATTTCATCATGCAGTTGGCGAATCAGGCGGTGATCGCCATCGACAACGCCCGTTTGTTCCGCCGCACGATGGAAGCGCGAGATCGCTTACAGTTGATGCTGAACACCATTCAAGAGGCGATCATTTTGCTCGACAGCAGCGGCACAATTACGCTGGCGAACCCGCGTGTCGAGATGCTTGGCTTGAAGCCCGACGCGCTGCTCGGTAAAAAGATCAATGTGCTGCTCATCGAAAATCCGGCGTTCGCGTCGGCGCTCGGTTACAAGCAGGATGAATTATCTACGCTGTTAGAGCGCATTTCCGGTGTATGGAGCGCCAACAGCGACCCCACCAGTTACAGCATTGATTCCCGTTATGTCGCACGCCAGACGATCCCGATCCGCGATGAAGAAATGATGGGCGTGCTGCTGGTGTTCTACGACGAAACCGAGCGTATCCGACTCGCCCAAACCCGCGAGGATGTATCGCGCATGTTGATCCACGACTTACGCAGCCCGCTCACCGCCGTGACAACCAGCCTTAAACTGCTCAATGAACTGACGCCGAAAGACAGCAGTTTGCGTTCACTGGTCGATTCAACCAGCGAAGCGGGGCGGCGGGCGATTCGCAAAATGCTCCAGCGCGTCGATTCGCTGTTGGATGTGTCGCGCATGGAATCGGACTTTATGGCGCTGGATACCGAATCGACCCCATTGGCAGGTATCCTGCAAACCGCCCGCGAGGAACTAGAGCCGATTGCTCAGGAAATCAATGTGAAGATTCGCACGCAGATTCCCGCCGCCCTGCCCGCGCTGAACATCGACGCGGATAAAGTCGAGCGCGTGCTGCTCAACTTGATCGATAACGCGCTCAAGTTCAGTCCTGAAGGGGCTACTGTGACCATTCGCGCCCACGAGTCTAGCGGCGGCATGGTGCATATTGATGTGATCGATGAGGGACCCGGCATACCGGGCGACTACAAAGCCCGCTTGTTTGATCGCTTTGTGCAGATCAAAGAGCAGCAAAAGGGGAAACGTCGCGGCAGCGGCTTAGGGCTGACGTTCTGTCGGTTGGTGGTCGAGAATCACGGCGGCAAAATTTGGGTGTCGGATAACCCCGCAGGCGGGAGCGTCTTTTCGCTGACGTTACCGACAGTAAAAGAGAAAGAAAAGGCGTAAAGCTAAAGACTCAACGCAAAGGCGCAAAGAAAGTTAATGACTCACCTTACGCAGGGTGTCAGTTTGACCCCCACCCCACTCGCTGCGCTCGCCTCCCCCGAATTCAGGGGAGGGCGCAAACAGGAGTCTGCTTGCTCCCCTCCTCGAATTCGGGGAGGGGTCGGGGGTGGGGTCAAAAATAACGATCTGCGTAAGGTGAGTTCATGAATTGATTCTTCTTACTTTGCGTCTCCGCGCCTTTGCGTCAGGTTTTTTCTTTAGGCTTCGGTGATGGTCAATGTCGTGATTTTGTCACCTTGACGAATAGCATCAACAATGGCTTGACCCTCTTTGCTGGTGACGCGCCCGAAAACGGCGTGCTTGCCGTCTAAGTGCGGTTGGGGCGCATGGGTGATGAAAAACTGCGATCCGTTGGTGTTTGCACCCGCGTTCGCCATGCTCAGGTAGCCTTGCCCGTGCTTCAAACGCAGCGCCGACGGTTCGTCGTTCCACTTGTAACCGGGACCGCCCGTTCCTGTTCCTTTGGGGTCGCCGCCCTGCACCATGAAGTTAGAGATCACACGGTGGAAGGTGAGACCGTCATAGAAGCCATCTTTCGCCAGAAACACAAAATTGTTCACCGTAATCGGCGCGTCTTTCACGAACAGTTCAACGTCAAAATCGCCTTTGGTGGTGTGAAAATGGGCGCTATAGCTCTTGTTCGGTGCAATCACCATTGCGGGTGCGCTGCTGTACTCTTTAGCCATCATCATTTCCTTTACTAGTCCCTATACCCACGTTAGTATACGTATCCAAGTCAATGATGGTCAACGGGCAGGGTTATTCTTGCTCAAATGTGAAATTGATGTTTTTTGCAACAAAGTCTTTACCGATTCCCGCTGTACACCTGAGTTATAATTCGTTATGCAGGGAAACCTACCGAAATTAGAGAGACTGTCCCATGCCGCGTGTACTTTACATTGAAGACAATCCTGATAATCGTTTGCTTGTGCGACGTATTCTGATGGCTTCCGACTATGATTTTGTCGTGCAAGAAGCGGAAAGCGCCCGCAAAGGCATTGAAATGGCGAAAAGCCAACCCCCTGACATCATCCTTATGGATTTGAGTATGCCAGAGATGGACGGTTTGACCGCGACCCAATTTATCCGCACGCTTCCTGAGTTGAGCAGCGTCCCCATTGTCGCCTTGACTGCAAACGCGATGGATAAAGACCGTGACCGCAGTTTAGATGCGGGCTGCGACGGTTACATTCGTAAACCTGTTGACGTGGATAAGCTACCGGACGAAGTGATGTTCTATATCAGGAGCAAAAATGATCGACGCGCAAAGCTCTAGCACTAATCCGCAACCCATCGAGCCAGCCGAAGCGCATGTTCTCGTTGTGGAAGATAACGTCCCCAACTTCGTGCTGATCGCTCGTATGTTGGCATTTATGGGTGTGCAGCGATGCGAATGGAAAACGTCGGGCTGGCAGGTGGTTCAGTTTGCCGATACGTTGCCTCGCGTTGACTTGATCCTGATGGACATTCGTCTCCCTTACGAGGACGGCTACCAAGCCCTGCAAAAACTGCGTGCCAACCCGCGCCTCAAAGACACTGTTGTGTGTGCCGTGACCGCCGAAGCAAGCGAAGACCAAATGCGGCGGGCAAAGAAGGCGGGTTTCAACGGATTTTTAGGTAAACCCCTTGACCCGGATCGCTTCCCCGCACAAATACGCCGATTGTTGAAGGGCGAAGAAGTATGGGAATGGAAATAAACGACTCGCAAGGACGCTTAGAGGCGCTCAAGATTGCCGAATCACAGTATCAGGCGTCCGGCACCATCTACGGCTCGAACGATCCCGTCGAAATTCTGAATGCGCTTGTCAGTTTTACGGGACTCCCGTTTGCCAGCGTACATCTCGGTTTGATTGACGAGAGCGACCCGAATACGGTGAACATCATCGCTTTTGGTGATGCCTCTGGTTTTAAAGGGCTGCGATCTGCGGCGCGGCTGGATGAATACCCCGCCTACGAGACGTATGGCGCTGTTGAAGTGTTGAATATTGAGGACGTTCACACCGACCCCTTTCTCACGGATAATGAACGCCAAAACCTAGTTGAGCAAGGCGTCGGCGCGATGCTGGTCATTCCGTTAGCCATCGGTCAGCGGCTCACGGGGTTGATCGTGTTCAGCTATGCAAAGCTGACGCGCTTTTCGACGGCTCTGCTGCGCTCCTTACGTTCGCTGGCAGACCAGATCGCGGTTGTGTTCGAGAATCAATCGCTGCTCCGCAATACCGAAGCCTCGCTGGATGAAGTGCGTGCGTTGTACGAAATCAACCGGGCGATGTTGGGCGCTCTCGATCCGCTGGATGTGCTGCGTATTTTGCGTACCACCCTTGCACTAGATAGCAGCGCCATTTTGCACGTCACCGTTGAACGTTCCGACGACAGCAGCGCCGAAACCGCGTCAATCCGCCACATCATTACGCCGACGGGCGAAAAAGTAGTTGATCTCCCGATCAAGGGGCTGCGTAAGTCGGCAGATGTGTTCGATAGGCGAGACACCACCAGCGTTGATTTCTACGAAACGCTTGATTCGGCTCATCAATCGTTTTTGATGCAGCTTCTCGAAGGCTATAGCGCCCGCGCCGCAGTGTTGATCGTCGTGCGCGAACGCGGTGGTGTTGAAGATGTGATCGTGGCTGCCTTCCCGTCAGACCGTGTTTTTGGCGCACGCGCTCGCCGCCTGTTTGAAGCCGTCGCAGACCAGATCACCATCGTCATGCAAAACCAGCGTTTGCTGCGGGACGCGCAGAAAAACGCGATCCAGTTGTCACGACAGGTACGGGTTTTGCAGACGATCAACCAGCTTTCGACAGGAATCAGCACCTTTGGCACTGAAAAAGACCTGTTCGATTATGCGGTGCAGTATCTTGTGGTTGCGCTCGGTATTGATCATTCAGGGGTCGTGATGCTTGACCCTGACCACGAAACCGGAACCGTAGTGAGTGAGTACCCGGTACAGGGTACGGTGGGCGCAAAGATCGACGTTCGCACGAACCCGATGATGAATTTACTCCAACAAGCGCCTGAACGCCCCGTGTTGATCCAGAACACTGAAAAGAGCGATTTACTGAATACTACGACACGCGAGGTGCTGCAAAAGCTGGGCGTGTACTCGATGATGGTTTTGCCCGTGCGCCTGTACGGGAAGTTGATCGGGTCGATTGGCTTTGACATTAACGAGCGCGGGCGTTTCTTCCAACCCGACATGATCGAAATCGCGCAGACGATGGTCGCGCAGTTGTCGATTGCTCTGCAAAATATTCGCTTGCTTTCCGACGCACAGCGCCGCGCCGAACAGTTGCAGCACATTGCGAATTTTGGTCAATCGGTGCAAGCGACTCTCAACTTAGACAACATTCTTGGCATTTTGGTGGAAGAAGTCCGCAAAACGATCAGCGTAGATCGCTTGAGCGTGGCGCTGGCAGATGATCGTTCGGGTAAACTGCGTGTCATCGGGCAGTATGACGAGGAACGCACCTACATTGATGTAACGAACGGACCGCTGATCTCCATGTCGGGTACCTATGTCGGGCAGGTGTGGGAGACGGGCGAAATGCTGGTCGTACACGACACCCTGACCGCTACAGGAACGCGCAAGCTGCAAGACCTCAGCGTGCGCTCGTTGATCGTTGCGCCGCTGCGTTCACGCGGGCGCTTGATTGGCACGGTGAGCGCGGGGTCGCTGCGCCCCTACACCTACGATGATGAAGATATTGCCATTTTCCGGCAAATGCTGAACCAGTTCGTCGTCGCCATTGAAAACAGCATCGCGTTTGCACAAAGCCAACGTGCCGCCCAAAACGAAGCGTTGATCAACGATATTTCGGTGCAGTTCCAAACGACCAACGACATTGAAGGCATGATGACCGCTGCGATCAGCGAATTGGGCAAGGCGCTAAGGGCGCGAAAAGCACGAGTCCGCCTGAACGTGAGCGAGGGCTAAAAACCATGTTCCAAATGCTTAGAACTCCCTTTAGTGTTGCACATTACAAAACTGTTGCAGAGAAGTCCCGCGCACGTCTGCTCTACGGTTTGATAATCACCGTTCTGATCATCTTTAGCATCTTCACGTTTTACACGGTAGCTAACCTGTTCACTCCGGGCGATAGACCGGCTTTCCGCATCGGAGTTTTCGGTTGGGTTATGCTCATATCCGTCTATGGGTTGGGTGTGCTTACGATTGTGCTGAACCGCATTGGCAGACAAGACTGGAGTGCGCTCGGTTTGCTTGTGCTGGTCTTTATGGGAACAGTTTTTCCCGGCATTCCAAGCGGAATGAGCTATGCTCCTTCCGGCGCGACCCTACTGTTCTTCCTCATGATGGGCGGTTTGTTACTGCAAGAACGCGGTATCGTTCTTACAATGATTGTCGGGGAAGCGACACTAGCGTTCAGCATATTTTATCAGCGCCAATTCATGGCGACTCCGCCGCTTGACAATCCTGTTGCGACGTTTACAACCTTTACTTTGGTGATTTTTGGGGCGGCACTCTGTTTAGGTTTGTTCCTGCGCTTGTTCAAGATCAGGCAAAACGAGCAAGTCAACCGGGCGTCACGCGGGCGGCAAGAACTCGCTTCGCTGACGACGCAGCTTGCACAGCGCATCTCGCGTCATTTCGTGCTTGCCGACCTGTTGGACTCGACGGTAGAGGACATTCGCAAAACCTACCCCGACATCTACCATGTGCAAATCTTCTTGACCGACTCCGAAGCCAACGAAGCGCGACTCGCCGCTAGTACAGGCGACATTGGTAAGACGCTGATGCGACGTAAGCACAGCTTGCCCATCGGCAGCCGCAGCGTGATCGGGCAGGTGACGGCAAACGGCATTCCGGTCATCGCGGCGGCGGGGGGTGGCGAAACAGTTCACAAACGCAACGAATATTTGCCTGATACCGCCGCCGAAGCTGCTTTCCCCATGCGACTAGGCAACATTGTCATTGGCGCACTCGACTTACAAAGCCGCTTGCGCGATGTATTTGACGATTCCGACGATATGACAATTTTTCAATCGCTGGCAGACAGCATCGCTATCGCCGTCGATAACGCCCGCCTCTTTGAGCAAACCGAAAATCGTATTCAGGAAAATCAACGCCTGATCGACCAGATGCGTAACACGATGCGCGAAGTCGAACGCTTGAACAGCGAACTGACTGAACGCGCATGGTCGAGCTATTTATCGTACAAAGGCGATGCGTTGGGCGTCACAGTCGATCTGGAAAGCAAGATTGTACGACAAAGCGCAGAACTTACAGGGTCGCTCGATTTCGCCATGCGCGAAGGACGAATTGTGCAGAGTCAAAATCGGGATCAAAATGTAATCAGCGCACCGCTGCGGGTACGCGGTCAAGTGATCGGCGCAATGGAATTTGAAACCGGAGAGTTCGCGCTCACCACTGAAGACATTGAACTCGTCAACGGCGTGGCAGAACGTTTTAGCCTTGCGTTGGAAAGCGCCCGTTTATATGAAGAAAGTCGCCGCGTTGCCCAACGCGAAACCACGCTCAACCAGATTGGCGCTCGTTTGCAAACGACCAATACGGTGGATGCGCTGCTTGCAGAAACCGCACGCGGGTTACAAGCCTCACTTGGCGCGAACCGTGTGGCGATACGCTTGGGATCGCCCCCCAAAACCAACGGAGTAGAGGAACGCTAGGCTATGTTAATATCAAGTTCTGCGGAACTCTTTCGTTTACGTAAATTTTACCTCACGGTACAAGCGACTCTCTTGCTGATCCTCGCTATCTTTGCGTTTGTACCCATTTTCTTGAATTTCAACGAGACGGGAACGCTCTCGCCTACGGGTGTGATCGGTGTCAGCATCACGCTTGGGTTGAGCGTGCTATGGTTGTACCTCCTGCGAACCAATCGAGTGACAGCCGCCGCTTACGGGCTGCTGGTGACCGCATTAGGCGCGTTTCTGTTCCTCAGCAGTGCCGCCAGCATCCTCACCGGAACATTGACACTCATCACGGCGGCACTCCTGCTGCGTCGTCCCTATTTTTACACCATCACGGCAGTTGTTTTCCTTCGCATGATCGTTGAGCTAGGGACGCTGGTACGAGCGCCCGTTTACGATTACTCGACGGTGCTGACTCTGCTGCTGAACGGGATGACGTTTGCACTGGTCGGTACGGTAGCGCGAAGCATCATCATGGCAACGATCAAAACCGTCGAAAATTCGAGCCGTATCGCGTCGGCGATGCAAGGCGCAACCGACATCGGGCGAACGATCACGCAGCAAGCCGATGTGCAAGAGATGATGCGGCTGACCGTCAATTTTATCCGCGATAAATACGGTTTTTATCACGCTCAGGTCTTTATTTTGAATGAATCGGGTGATCAAGCGGTGCTGCGTGCCAGCACAGGCGACATTGGTTATCAACTGCTGGCGCGGCGTCACCAACTGACGGTGGGGTCGCAAAGCGTGGTCGGTCAAGCGGTGCTGCGCGGTACGCCCGTCCTTGTGACCGATACCGGACGCGAGGCGGTCTACTTTCGCAACGAACTGCTGCCCAATACCCGCGCTGAATTCACCATTCCGCTGAAAGATGGCGGGAAATCGTTTGGCGCGTTGGATGTGCAAAGTACGTCCGCAGAAAGCTTTACCGAGATTGATCGTCGGGCGCTGGAAGTCATTGGCGACTTACTGGCACTGTCGCTGCGAGAAGCTCGAATCGTTCAAGAACAAACCAGAACCGCAGAAGAAAATGTCCGCCTAGCGCGTGAGGCGCTGGCACTTCAACGCGAAAATGAACGCCTGAGCCGCGAACTGACGCAATCGACATGGAACGACTATCTGAGCCAGCGTTCCACGATCACTGGCGTAGACTTTGAAGGCGGTCTGCTCACTGCCGCCGATTCATGGTCGCTCGACATGACCAACGCAAGGAAAGGCGAAACCGTGACTCATAAGGGTAAAAGCAGGGTCGCTGTGCCGGTCATCTTGCGCGGTGAGATCATCGGCGCGATTGAAGTTGACGCCGGACAATCCACCGCCGCCGAAACGGTTGAAATTGCCCAGGCAGTTGCACAACGTCTCGCGGTCAGTTTAGAGAGCGCCCGTTTGTACGAAGAAACGCGGCTTGCCGCCTATCAAGAACAACAGATTAACGAAATTGCGGCGAGTTTTGGCACAACCGCTTCAATTGACGAACTTTTACGCATCACCCTTGCAGAACTTGGTGAAACGCTAGGGGCGCAGGGCGGGGCAATTCGTCTCGGCAGACTAGACAACGGAGCATCACAGTCATGATCCGTGCCATAAACAATCGCTTTTTAACAGTTACCTATGATTACGGCAACCCGATTACACAACAGCGGGCAACTAACTTGCTGAGGATGAACTTAGCCCTGTTGATCGTCACAGGGCTGTTGGTTTTCATATTCCTTCTGCAAGGGATCAGCAATTTGCAGATCGTTCCAGCCATCGTGAACAGCCGCCCCATCACTGTTATCAGTTTGGGCTTGTTCATAACGGTTTACCTGCTGATTCAGCGCGGGCGCTTAAGGATTGCCGAATCGCTGTTCATCTTTGTTCTGACCAGTGCAATCTTCTCGCAGTTGCTCATCACCACCAACTTGCTGGTGTATGCCACCGTGCCTATCCTGTTGATAGCAGCAGGGCTGCTGCTAAGACGGCGCGACTTTTTTGTCGTACCGGTGATAATTGGCGTGGGCATGGTTATACGCTACTTTTCCCTGCTCAACATTACGACTCCAGTCCGGTTTATTCCGGCACAAACCGTAGGAAACGATATTATTCTCGCCAGCATGATTTACGGCATAATCATTTTGTTCTTGCTGGCGTTCAGCGGCACATCAGAGCGCGTGGTTGAATCTTCTATTAAGGATATTCGTCAGTGGAACACCGTCAGCCATTTTAGCGATACGCTCGGTCAAATACCCGCAGAGTCAACGGTGTTCACACGGGTGATGGAAGTTGTGCAAAATGATCTCGGCTATGAACTGGCACAGATTTATCTGCCAGATAGCCATGAGACGTTCACACGGCAGCTTCGGCTCACTTTTGGCGGTGCGCCCCGCCGCATCTCCTTGATTCAAAGCGATACCTCTGTGTTTAGCGAAGCGGTACGCACACAGCAGCCCGTGCTGGTCAACTGGCGGGAGGATAGTTTTCGTACTGAACATCTGATCCCGCCTTCGCGTCAAAGCTGCACGATTGCGCTGGTGGAAAGCGACACGGTGATCGCCCTGCTGGATGTGCAAACCAACCGCGAAACGCTGTTCACCGCCAACGAAGTGACGGCAATCACCAACCTTGCGCGGCAAGCCTCGCGGGAGTTGGAATATGGCATCAGCATCCGTGACTTACAGAACACTGTGCGCGAACAAGAGGCGGTGATCAACCGTTTCACCCGCCAGTTGAGCGAAATTCAAGGGACAGGACGTGAAGCAAGCGCATCGGGTTGGGGGCGCTTCTTTGAAGGACGCGCCAGCGAATCGTTCGGTTTTGACCTTGCTAACGAAAACGGCAAGCTGACTCCCATCAATGCGACTGAAATTCCAGACGCCATTCGAGACACGATTATGGGGGGTCAAGTACATATAGAGCGAAGCGAGCGTGATCAAGTCGTGACCGTGCCGATTTTGTTCCGCGAACTTGTGTTGGGCGCAATTTCGTTCAACGTGCCGCCAGAACGCCCTATCACAGATCGTCAAGTCGAATTGATCCGCACGGTGGCTGACCGTCTGAGCGTGGCGTTGGAAAACAACCGACTGCTTGAACAGACGCAAGCACAAGCCAAGCGCGAACGTCAAGCTAACGAGATCGGCAGCGTGTTACTGTCTGCTACAAACGTCGAGGCTGTCCTCAATCTGGCGGCAGAAAACTTTAACGAAGCACTAGGCGCAGTTCATACCCGTGTTTATTTGCAACCGGGCGCGTTGATTAAGAGCGGAGAAGCGACGTGAACAGGCGATCTACCGGTTTTTCTATTTTCTCCTTACCCATCTGGCTTAAACTGCTGATCGGGTTCAGTCTCGCTTTGTTCGTGCTGTCGCTGCCCGCGTTCGTGTGGGTGCGTTCTGGCATTGATGAAATTTCCTTGCAGAATGTGCGTACTTATTTGCTAGGGGTTGGCACAGAACAAAAGCAAGACATCGAAAGTGCGCTGACGAATGCCCGAACGCTTTTAGCAGACTTTGTTGCCATTGATGATTACGAGCGTTTGCTCGTCGGGCTGCTGGTGCGCGAACGCAATACAGGGATCGATTTAAACCTGCTGAATGTCGAACCCGCCGACGCGGTATCGTTGTTCCGGCAAACCCTGCTCAACCTGACGACCAGCCCGTTTGAAAGTGTGCGCGTCTTGAACCGCGACGGACAGGTCATCTCACAGGTGAGCGCGACTTCAACCGCCATCAGCGAAATTGACGAGTCGAATGCGCCCGCCTTCCGCGCTGCGACCAGCGCCCTTCTGCAAGACCAGCCTCAAGCCCTCGTGGTATCGTCACGCGGCGTGGGTGTGGTCGAACTGACCCAGTTAATCCGCTGGCGTGATGGAACGCCGCTCGGTTTTTTGATCGTCCGGTTGAGCAACGCACGCATTGTATTTAACAGCGTGCGTATTCCTGAAGACAATAATCCCTACGGCGCTTACAGCTTTTTGACGACTGCCAACAATGTGGTGATCGCCCCTTCTAACGTGCTGGCAGACGCCTTGCAAGTGGATCAATCGGTGGCGGTAGACCGGGCGCTGGTCGGGCAAACGGGTACAGAAATCTACACCATCAGCGATGCAGCAGTCCCCGAAGAACTGGTCGGCTTCTACTCCCCCGTTCAAGGCACGCCGTTCGCGTTGATTGTGCAAACGACTACGCAGTCTGCCTACAACTACACGTTGAGTTACTTCACCATTCGCGGTTTTGTGGTGGCGATAGGCGTCCTCGTCTTGATTGCTGTGCTGGTGCTGATGTTCAGCGGTATGATCGTTCCGCCGCTCAACCGTTTGCGCCGTGCGACGCAGGCGCTGCGCGATGGCAACTTTGATGTCCCCGTGCCTGATACAGCACGCGGCGATGAAATAGGCGCGTTGGCAGTCTCGTTTGTGACCATGCGCGATCAAGTGCGCGGGTTGATCGATGACCTTGAAGAACGTGTCGAGAACCGCACGCGGGATATTACCGCCACGCAAGAAATCAGCCGTTTTGCCGCCACACAGCGCGATTTACAGCTTTTGCTGAACCGCGTGGTGGATTTGATTATCGAAAGTTTCCCCAACATCTACCACGCGCAAATCTTCCTCGTGGATAGTGATGGTCAATGGGCTGTTTTGCGTTCCAGCACGGGTGAGGCAGGTCAACAACTGCTCTCGCGTGGACATCGACTCGCGGTAGGCAGCGTCAGCGTGATCGGGCAGGTGACTCAGCAAGGTCGCCTCGTGGTTGCGCGTGATACGGCGGTGAGTCAGGTTCACCGCCGCAACGAATTTCTGCCCGATACCCGCGCAGAACTCGCTATCCCCCTGCGCGTGGGTGATGAGATCATCGGTTCGCTGGATGTGCAAAGTAAACAGCGTGACGCCTTCGCAGAAGATCAGGTGAATGTGTTGACGACGATGGCAGACCAAATTGCAGTCGCCATTCAGAACGCCCGCCTGTACGAAGAGTCGGTGCGGCGCGTGTCGGAAATCGAAGAAATCAACCGACAGGCGACCTTACGCGCATGGCAAGACTATATGCGCGATCAACGTATGACGGCGCTCACCAGAGAAGCGGGTACGACCACCCCACTCGATATGTCGCCGTTGCGCCAGCAGGCGTTAGAAACAGGTGATGTGGCAATGGGCAAAATCACCGAACGGAAAACCATCCCGATAGCGGTTCCTATTCGACTGCGCGGTCAAACGCTCGGTTCAGTAGAATGGGAAGTACCCTCTACAAACTTTGGCGAAGACAAACTGGAACTCGCTAAAGAATTGGCGAACCGCCTTGCACTCAGCTTAGATAATGCGCGATTGTTCCAAGAGAGCCAGCGGGCGACGGAACGCGAACGCTTAGTGAACACCATTGCCGCCAAGCTGACCGCGCAGAACAACATCAATGATATTTTGCAGACCGCCGTCCGCGAAGTAGGTCAGGCGCTCCGCGCTCCGCAGGTGAACATCAACTTGCACGGAACGAATGGCACACATCAAAATGGTAACGGGAGTGCAACCTAGTGGCGCTTAGACCTAGAAGATCAACCCCCCGCTCAATGCGTAGCCGCGTCATGCGAATGCTCATCCCGTTGGTGATGGGCGTCTTCATTGTGATCGGGCTGTCGTTGTTCTTGTTCCTCCGAGCAAGAGAAGCCGAAGCGCAAACCGCAGAACATAGTCTTGAACGCGAATCTGCGCTGACACGTTTCGAAGTCGAAATTGAGAATATCGTCAACGAAGTGCGCGTAGCAGGGGCAAGCCGCACCGTGCGCGAATTTGCGCGTGATACGCTGCTCACCGTTTCTGGCAGTTCGCTGGAAACGAGTCAAACGCGGGTGTTGGGCGAATTCTCAAATTTGCTTGAACAGCAAAGCGATATTTTCCTTGCCGTGCGTTATATCACCTTCAACGGTTCGATCTGGTCAGAGGTGACGAAGTACGACAACTTAGCGCCGCTGGCAGACAGCAGCGTTCACCTGAGCGAACTGGCAGAAGACCCCACCGTCGTGCGGGCGCTGGCGTCAGCGCCGGGTGTGGTCGTCGCCGGACAGGTCGAATTTTTACGCAGCCCCAATTCGTTTGTGCTGGATCGGCTTGTGCCGTACATCCGTTACAGCACGCCCATTGCTTCGGACAGCGACCTCTCGAATATTGCGGGTGTGCTGCAATTTGAAGTTCGCGTCGATCCGTTTATCGCCTATGTGCGGGAACTTGCTACGCAATTGGTGGAACAACTGGAAGGGCAGCAGCTCGTCCTGATCGATGATGCGGGACATATTCTCGTTGATTCTGCGAACCTCGCAACGAATTATGTGCGAGAACTGGAACTAGGTCGCGCTCCGTTATTTCAAGATGTTTATCCCAACTTTGCCGCACAAATGCTCCCGAATCAGGATACGCTCAACGCGACACAAGGGGCGCTGTTGTATTCGATTGTTCGTCTGCCGCTTGGCAATCCGAGTGATGTTGTATGGCGTTTGGTGGTCGTGGAAGACACAGGCATCTCTGCGCTGAACAACCTCCCTGTGATTGCGCTTGCCGTGAGCGTTGGCGCTGGCGCGTTACTGCTTGTGGGCATCAATCAGGTGTTGGGAACCGCCCTCAAGAGTTTTGGCAGGGTGAATGTACTGCTGAAAAATAGCAGCGGGGATGGCAAACCGCTCCCGATAGACGATACCCTGACCGACGCTGACGACGAGATCGGGCAGTTGATTCGCGGCTTCCAAGCGATGACTGACCAAGTAGAACAGCTTCATACCGACATGCAAGAGCAAACGCAGCGTTACAGCCGCAGCATGGATATTGCCGGACGCATCAGCCGCGAAACGGCGGCGCTGTACGATGTGGATGCGCTGCTCAACCGCGCCATGCAGTTGATCGTCTCGGCTTACGGCTTTTATCATGCTCAGGTGTTCTTGCTAGACGACATCGGACAGAACGCCATTCTTTACTACAGTCATGGTGAAGTCGGCAAACAGCTTCTGGAACAGCGGCACAAAATCCTCGTTGGCTCGGCATCGGTGATCGGCTCGGTCACGAAGATGGCAAAGCCCCTCATCATCAATGACACCAACCGCCGCGACGATGGCATCACGCACCGTCTTAACCCTCTGCTGCCCGATACTCGCGCTGAAATGGCGATCCCCCTGCTGATCGGGGATCGGGTGATCGGCGCGTTGGATGTGCAAAGTGAGCGCATCAACGCCTTTCAAGAAGAAGATTTGCAGACGTTTCAAATGCTGGCAGACCAGATTGCTATCGCCATTCAAAATGTGCGCTTGCTCATCGAGTCCGAGTCCCGCGTAGAGCAAATCGACACGCTCAATCGCCAACTGACACGTGTGGCATGGGAAGAAACGAGCCAGCGTGCCAACCTGTCGGGCATTTATCGCTACGACTTGATGACCGTCGAACGGGACGCGCCGCCCTCAGATTTGCCAAGCGGCATCAGTGTGCCGATCAGCATTCGCGGTGAAATCATCGGCACGTTAGACGCCGCCGCGCCTGAAGGATCGGTGTTTACGGAAGGCGACAACGTGATCATGCGGGCGGTGGCAGATCGTGTCGCTATCGCCATTGAAAACGCACGCTTGTTTGAACAGTCTCAAAGCACGCTCTCTGAAACGTACACGCTGTACCAACTCAGCCGTTACCTTAACGAAGCGAACAGCCTTGAGGATATTTTGCAAGCGATCATCATTTCGGTGATGCCCGACGCGACCAGCGGTCAAATTGGTGTGTTCGATGATTATCTGGCGGGGACTGCTCCAACGTGGCTGGAAATCAGCGCCGATTGGACAGCCACCGAGAAAGAAAATCTTGATGTGCGTTTGACGGGTGTTGAACTGCACCTTCCTGATCATTCCCTGTTCGAGGGGATGAGCGCGAATCAGGTCACCCTGATCAACGACACGGCACGCGATACGCGGCTCGATGAAATCTCGAACGCGATCATTCAGAACACCAATGCGCGGTCAATGGTGATCATCCCGTTCAACGTGCGCGGTGTGTGGCGCGGCGTGGTGATGATCCAGTTCCCCGACCCGCGAGAGTTTAGCGAACGTGAAGGGCGCATTTACACCGCCTTGATCGATCAGGCGGGTGTTGCCATCGACAACCGTATGCTGTTGCGCCAGAACGAGACACAGCTTCACGAAATCGAGCGTTTGTACACGGGCAGCCGTATCATCAATATGGCGCAAAACTTCTCTGACCTTGTGCGTGCCGCCGTGAACACCGCCAACGATCCCACGCTGGATTTTGCGCTTGGCGTGTTCGAGGGTGCGCTCGATAACACAGGCTGGTCAACAGGCATTCGCATTGTCGCCATCTCGCACGGCAACGAAATTCTCAACGAGGATGCCCCTTACGAACTGATCACGTCACCAGACTCACCGCTGCGTCGGCGTGACCCGCAAATCGTTCAGGATCGTGGTGGCAGCACGCCTCCCGAACCCGGCACAATGCTGGCGCTTGCCCGCGCACGTGGTTATCGCTTCCTAGCGGCGTTCCCGTTGTACAGCATCAACCAACCGATTGCCCTGTTCTTCATTAGCGCGTTGGAAAGTCGTGACCTGTCGGGTGAAGACCATGAAATCTATCGTGCGCTCACGGGTCAAATGAGTACGGTACTGCAAAATCGGCGCTTGCTGGAACAGACGGAACTGGCGCTTGATGAAACCCGCCGCTTGTATGCTGCCAGCCGTGCCATTGCCACCGCCGCCGATTCTGCGGGTGTCTATGCGGCTGCTGCCCATCACTTGAGTATGGCGGCGGCGGGCGTCTCGCGGGTGGCGGTGCTGCTTGCAGGACCCACACAGGTCAAAGACGCGGATTACGTCGATTATGTGTATGTGTGGTCGCTGCCCGATGCTGCGGCATCTGACCTCACAGCGGGCAAACGCATCCCGCGTGATCTGGTCGATTTCGCGGACATGCTGCAAAATTTTGAGGGCATGGCGAACATCAACAGCGTCAAACAAGAACTAGGCGCTTACCAACCGCTCAAGGCAATTTTAGAGCGCAGCGGCACGCAAAGCACCGCTATTGCCGCCATGACCTCCCGTCAGCGTTGGTTCGGCGTGATACTGTGCGAAAGCAGCGTCCCGAACAGCTTTAACGCCGCGTTCGGCACGTACATGCAAGCGGTGACAGATCAAGTCGCTACCGCGGTTGAAAGCATCCAGTCGTTTGAAGAAGCGCAAGCCCAAGCGCAGCGAGCGTTAGCCCTCGCAGAAGCGGGTCAGCTTACGGCGCGTATCGGGTCAGACTTCGATATTAGTTTGGATGAAGTTTTCGCCCGTGTTGCC
Organism: Aggregatilineales bacterium; assembly: GCA_038214955.1. Taxonomy (GTDB): domain Bacteria; phylum Chloroflexota; class Anaerolineae; order Aggregatilineales; family Phototrophicaceae; genus Flexifilum. The sequence continues at coordinate 19,741 of JBBQRJ010000021.1, forward strand.
AGCCCCGCGAATTATGATCGCTGGCTGCTGCTGCTGTTGGACGAACGCGGCACCCAGTTGGAAATCGTCACGCAGTTCAGCCCCGGTTTGAGCGATAGCAGACGACTGGGCGTGTTCGATATGTCGCAGGACGATTTACCCGTGCTGCAAGCCTTCAACGAGAACAAAACGGTATTCGTCAATAACCCGCAGACGCATCGCGCTTTTATGGATGCGGTAGACAGCACCTCCATTGACATTTACGGCAAGCATCTTGCTACTCCGGTGCGAATTGGCACAGATGCAATTGGCGTGCTGATGGTGGGACGTGCGCCCAGTGCCGCTGACCTTGACGAGCGCGACGAACAGCTTGTTTCTACGCTGGCGGCACAGGTCGCTATCACGGTGGAAAATCGGCGCTTGTTCTCGACGGCAGAAGGCGAACGCGCCCGTTTGCGTACCATTCTGGATACGCTTCCGGCGGGTGTGCTGGTGCTGGACACGGTGACTTACAAGCCGATCCAGTTCAATGCACAGGTCGAACGCTTGCTTGACCGCATGATCGATTACGATGTGCCGTTCAGCGTCGAAGCCTACCGTTTGTTCCAGAGCAAGTCGAACACGCTGTACGACCAATCCCGCCTCCCTATTTATCGCGCCGCGCAAACGGGTGTTTTGGCGGTTGCTGATGATATTGGCGTGGATCATCGGGACGGCAAGCGGATTGACCTGCTGGTGAACGCCGTCCCCATTGTGGATAGTCAGGGTGTCGTCACGGCGATTGTGACCGCCTTTCAGGACATTTCTCCGTTACGGACGATGGAAACCGAACTTGAGGACAACCTGCGCGAATCGGTTTCGCAGTACGAAACGACCCGCGCTCTCGCAGAAGCCGGTGAAATCGACTCGGTGTTGGACGTAGCCTTCAGTCAAATGATCGAGTCCATGCCCGACCAAGCCTACGCGCTGCTGTTGGACGAGCGTCATGGTGTTCGAATCACCCGCGCCCTTGATGAAAGCCTCATCGGGGATTGGACTTTGCCAAGCGAGATGTTGGACGCGAAAGAATTGATGATCGTGCCAGATGTGTGGATGCGCTTCCCCGACCCGGTGCGGCAAACCCTCATTGATGCCGGAGTCGCCGCGTTCGTGTCGATGCCGCTGTTAGCGCGTTCCCGTCGCAATGCACCGCTTGGTTGGCTGGTGATGACCTTCAACCAGCCCACCCCGACGCTGATTGAACAAAATCGCTTCTTGACGACGCTCAATGAAGGTGCTTCCGTCGCGTTGGACAACCGCTATTTGCTGCGAGACACCGAAAGTGCGCTCAACGAAACGGCGGCGCTCTACGGCGCGACCACCAGTATCAGCCGCGCCCGCACGCAAGAGGAAATCCGTCAAGCCCTGCAAGCCTCGCTAGAAACGCTTGCGCCTGACCTGTACGCCTGCTACCTGTTTGAAGAAAAACAGGTGAACGCCCTGTTCAACATCAACTTAGATGATGCGCCGCTCGACTTCGCGGCGATGATCCGCAAGCATGGTCTAACGGGTGGCAAGACGACCTATATCGAGGATTTGAAATCGCTGACCAACCCCGGCGCTTTCGAGCGTGACCTGATCGCGCTGGGCAACATTCGCGGGGTTGTCGTCATTCAAATGCCGGCTTCGCGTGGCTGCCTCATCCTCGCTTATCACACGGTGCGCCCGTTCACGAGCGGCGAAGCGCGATACCTCAGCGCGGTTGCCGACTCCGGCGCAGTCGTGATCAGCAACTTCCTGCTGTTCAACCAGATTCAAACGACGTTGGACGAAACCAGTATTCTGTACGAAGCCAGCCGCGCCCTGAGCAACGCCACGACGACAGAAGATATTTTGCAAGTCGTCGTCACCCACTTGACTAACCGTCCGGTGACTCAGGTGTTCCTCGCCATGCTGTTGAGCAAAACATGGGAACAGCAAGAAGCCCTCGCTCAAGTGGTGGCAAGCTGGCATCAAGAAGGCGAAAACGTGATTGACCTTGCGGGGATTACGCTCATGGCAGAGCAGTATCCCGCGTGGCGTCTGCTGGCGTCCCCCACCATCGTGATGATCGATGATGTGCAAGCCGACGATAATCTCGACGAAAACGAGCGCATCGGCGTGGAAAGCCTCGAACTAGGGTCGATTAGCGTGCTGCCGCTGCGGGTAGGCGGACGTTCTATCGGCGCAATTGTGCTAGGCTCACGCGAACCCCACGCGCACACTGAGCGCGATTTGCGTATTTACCGTTCGTTTGCGGAACAAGCCTCGTTACGTATGGAAGCCTCGCGCTTGCTGGCGCAAACGGAACGCCGCGCTCGTCAGCTTGCGACCTCGACGGAAGTCAGTCAAATTGCCAGTTCCATCCTTGACCTGAACTTCTTGCTCCCCCGTATCGTA
>JBBQRJ010000022.1:0-22096 GCA_038214955.1 Aggregatilineales bacterium
GCAGTTGAAGAAGGCGTTTGAAACGCACTTACACCAGACCGAAGAACAAATTCGGACGGTGGAGAGCATTTTTGAAATGCTCGGCGAAAAACCCTCGCGTAAGAAATGCGACGGCATGGCGGGCTTGCTCAAGGAAGGCGATCACATCATCGAAGAAGGCGGCGATCCCGACGTGTTAGACGCATCGCTTCTAGCGGCGGCGCAAAAGGTAGAACACTACGAAATTTCTGCCTATGGCACACTTCGCACGTGGGCGAACCAGTTGGGACATCGTGATATCGCCCTGATGTTCGACCAGCTCAATCGTCAGGAAGAAGAGACGGATCAACTTCTGACTCAGCTTGCGGAAAGCCGGATCAACCAGAAGGCGCAGTAAGCATCATCTAGCTAATGAGGTGGATAGGGTGAGGTATAAATTACCTCACCTTTTTTATTGAGGGAGGTCATTAGATGAGTCAGAAGAAAAAGAAGACACTGCCGCCGCAGCATCAAGATCAGCAACCGGGACTAGAGTCAGAAATGAAGCCGCTCCCCAAATTTGAGGATCGCAAATATCGTGCGGCGGGCAAACTCACAGGCAAAGTCGCGTTGATCACGGGCGGTGACAGCGGTATCGGACGGGCAGTGTCGGTGCATTACGCCAAAGAAGGCGCAGATGTCGCCATTATCTACCTGAACGAACATGACGACGCGGAAGAAACAAAACGTCAAGTCGAGCAAGAAGGGCGGCGCTGTTTGCTCCTACCGGGCGATTTGGGCGTTGAGAAGTTCTGCTTCTCGGCAGTGGAAAAAACGGTGCGCGAACTAGGACAGCTAGACATTCTTGTCAACAATGCCGCCGAACAGCACCCGCAAAAAAGCATCATGGATATTTCGGCAGAACAGCTTGAACAGACGTTCCGTACCAACATTTTCAGTTACTTTTTCATGGTCAAAGCGGCGCTGCCTCACCTTAAGGCGGGCGCATCAATCATCAATACCACATCGATTACGGCATATCATGGAAGCGCGCAGCTTCTCGACTATTCCGCGACCAAAGGCGCAATTGTCGCGTTTACGCGGTCATTGTCACTGAATCTGGTCGAAAAGAAGATCCGTGTGAATGGCGTTGCGCCGGGTCCTATCTGGACTCCGCTCATTCCGTCTACCTTCCCGGAGTCGAGAGTAGAAACCTTCGGCGGAGATGTACCAATGGGGCGTCCCGGTCAGCCGGAAGAACTCGCCCCCGCGTTTGTGTTCCTCGCCTGTGATGATTCGTCCTACATGAGTGGGCAAGTACTGCATATCAATGGCGGCGAAATCGTCAACGGGTAGAAATACGGTTTAAAGTGAACAGTTCACAGTAGACAGTAAAAGCTGTCTTCCCTGTGAACTGTTGCTGTAAACGGTAAACTATTCTGGGATTCCCCAGATGCGGATCAATCCGTCCCAATCGCCTGTGATGATCATGCGGCTGTCGCTGGTGAACACTATCCGGTTGTTCACAATGCTGGTGTCCCCATGATCGAATAACTGTTCTCCTGTTTCAGCATCCCATACAAGGACGCCATATTTTCGACTGGCAATCGCCAAAAGTGTGCCGTCCCTCCTCTGGCTATGTGGAGTTGTGCGCTCATACCTAATGATACGCATCAGGCGCGGCAGGAAATTGGAAATACTCGTACAATCAATTTTTTACATCTGGCTAATGAGGGGTGCATTTACGCTGATGAAACGCCTGTTGCAAGTTACCGCGCTCATATTTCTAGTGCTTGTCACGGTGGTAAGTGGTTCGGCGCAAGAAGGATTTGCACGCGAGGATGTAAGACCTTTCGTGCGCGTCACCATTGGCACACGTACCGATAACTATATCTACTACACTCCCGAACAACCCGACTATAACCGGATACTTGCCATCATTAATCAGGCGCTTCCGATCTATGAAACGATGACCGGTCAGACTTGGACAACCCAAATCGTCATTGTGTATATGGGAACAGGGGACAACCTTTCCGTGAGCGGGCGCATGATGGAAAACAGCACCGCCTATGTGACTCGTCGTGACCCGCCGCGTTTGTTCCCCGACGCGGAAAGCTGCCATATTCGCATTTATAGCGGCTGGACAAGTGTTCCCAACTTAGAGTCACTGGTTGCCCGTGAATTTTTCACTTGTATGCAGATGAGCATGGGGGTGGTGACGTGGGACATTATGCGTGATCCGGCGAATACATGGTGGCGCATGGGCATCGCGGAATGGGCGGCGTCACGGGTGTACCCCGAACAGTATCCGCAGTTGATTCACAGCCTTTTTGATCCCCGCCTCGATATTACACGGGCGCGGCTCGATGCCTATTATTTCTGGGAATTTGCTTCTACCGGGCGTGGGTTTGGCAGTGACCAGAACGTGATCGCACAAATGCGGGATATTCAGTCGTTCCCGATCAATTTTAGCTTTGGCTCGTTGGAATTGTTCCACAATTGGGCGCAAGTGCTGCTCAACCGCCAGCTTCCCAATCCCCCTGTGGTTGACCTCACAACCAGCGACATTACCGCCGGACGCGGCGGCTCGCTCACGACATTTACGCCGCGCTTTGCGGTTGATTACAAAAATTTGGTCGCGTTCGACTTGAAACCGGGCAATATCGCGTTTGTGAAAGTGAGCGGCATTGGCGATACCTTCTATGCCGTCAGTCTGCGAACTGCTGCGGGCATTCAGCGCCTCATCGAGGACGAGCCATTCCAGTTCTGCCCACCCGACGACGGCGCCATGTTGATCATCAGTCGCGGGTTAGGCACAAGCAGTTCGCCCGCGCCGTTTACGATTGAATGGGGTCAATCGCCTAGTAACACGCCCTGTACCGAAGTTCCAGACGAACCAGATACCGGAAACTGTATCGTCGGCTCGTGGGGGGTGCTGACTTACCCATATGATTTAGCCGGTACGTTTGCGACGATTGACGTAAGTGGGTTCATCTTCAACTTTGACGAGGATGGCGCATTCGATGGAACGTATGTCGTTCACGCTCGAAACCCTGACGGCGTGCGAATCGATCTCAATTTCACCTTCACGGGGAGTTACGAACTAGGCGGAATTGAAGGCAGCAGCACCGATTATGCGGTACAAACGTTCAATTGGGTGTTTGAGCAGGGCGGTTTCGCAGAATTGACCGCACGGAACGGCACGATCAGCGACTTTACCGATGCTTTTTATCGCAATTCAGATTTGAGGTTCTGGTCACCGAATGGCACGTTGAATTGCAACGGCGACTCGCTGTCATGGGGAACGACCAACGCCAGCTATTTTGAGCTGGAACGGCTTCCATAAGTGATTTATTGCTGAGGGCAAGTTCGCCTTGCCCTCAGCAAAACCTACCATCATAAATGTTGTAATGGCAGATGTGATTGGAAGAGTGTATGCGCGGTTTCGATTACGATCAAAATTTTCACGATATTGACTTTCGAGAGCATCCCGAACGCTATCAAGTAGGTAAAGGCGAACAAGGCGTTTTACTGGTTGAACCCTACAAATCAGAAATCCTTCCACACTGGCGTTTCAAAACACCCGACATAGCGCGAGTATCCGCCGATAAGATTTATGAATTATTTCTCGCGTATAAAGCGCAGGGTGATTTTGTAGGCATGGATATGGCGCGGAAGTATCTCCAGATGGGCTTCACCCGCGCTCGTCGCTACGCCAATCACAAAAGTGGGCGCAAATACGCTGAGGATGGCAGCGAACTTCCCCGTGAAGAGGACGCCGCGAAAGCTGAGTCTGCAAGTATTTTTTACTCAGTGTATCAGCAAGCGAAAGATGATCCCGATTATCAGAAGATGAAAAAAGAACATCAAGCTAAATACGGTTGAGTAGTACACAACGCACGCAAATTCGTGATAGTCATATAATGGAAGGGGATAAATCACGGAGCAAACACGATGATCGCTGAAAAAGTCGCATGGATGCGCGGATATTTTCATCGCGGAGAAGGGGACGTTCCCGGCACACAGACTGCCCTGTATCGCATGTCTGATCTGGTCAATGGCGGGTACGTTACGCCAAGCATGGGGCGCGGTTTCCTGCTCGATGCGGGGTTACTCGATATGGTGTGGGAACTCATCTGGGCAGACGATCACAGCACCAGCGATGATGAACTTGAAGCAAAATTTGCCGAGTGTGAAGGCTATGTGATCTTCATGCACGGCTGGACGGGCAATCACGCCATCTGGGAGAGCATCCCCGGCATGGTCACGGTGAGCAACAAGAAATTACTCTCCATTTCGGTGGATCACAACGGTTTCGGCGACTCGCGCTTTGCCGACGAGACGCCGCCGCTCGAAAAGTGCAATCCGCCCGCCGCTATGAACACGATTGAAAATCTGGTCGAAGTGCTGCGACTCCGTCGTCAACCGGGAGAGCGTCATACGCGGGTGATCAATTTTGTGGGTCACAGCATGGGCGGGGCGGCGCTGTTCTATCTTGACCCGCTGCGTTGGCGCTTGGGTGAAGAAACACGACTCGCGCTTGCGCCCGCACTCCTGCTAGACGATGACATGAAGCGGGTGTTTTTCACTGCGTTGGGCATCGGGATCGGCATCGTCAACCGCTTGCATGTCTTTGAGGTGATCGAGCGGGCGATTAAGCCGAGTGTGATCGAAGCCGTGTGCGCGGGTGGGAGTTATAACGTCAAGGATTTGCATCGCGCTCAATACCAGAACACGCCACGCGGGATCACCGCCGCGACCTTTACGGCGATGGGATTGCTGAACAACCGTGAAATCCCGCGTCAGTTCGACTTCTTCAAAACCATGCTGGCGCACAGAGACTCGCTGGTGGGACTCGTCCCGATGATGGACTTGCTGTCGCGCTTGGAATTTCCCTCAGCGAACGTGCGCGTCGTCGCTGGTTCACACTATATGTTCAGCGTAGGACCCGAAGCTGTGTTCCAGCACGCGCAGAATCGTGAGCTAGTGGTACAGGACATTTTAGGGCTGCACAGCGCCGCTTATGAGCGTCAGCGGGTGGGGGTCAGAGTCGGCTGAGAAATTCTTGACTCACCTTGTGCCATATGTTAATCTAGGGTTGGGTTATTTGTTCCAAATTGAACAATCGAACTTGATATTAGGTGTATCCGATGAATGCACTGCAAGAATTCGCGCCGATTGGCGTACTGCTTATCATTTCTGTCCTCGTTTCCTGCTTAATCCTTGTTCTTTCGCGCCTGTTCGGTCCTTTTAGACCGACCTCACGCAAGACCGCGCCTTACGAGAGCGGTATGAAACCGATTGGTCCTGCCAATCGCCGTTATCCCGTGAAATTCTACTTGATCGCGGTGCTGTTCATTCTATTTGACATCGAAGTGATCTTTTTCTTGCCCTGGGCGGTTGTGTTCCGCGATATGGGCATCTATGCGTTTATCACGATGGGCATTTTCATTCTCGTATTAACCATTGGGTTGATCTATGAGTGGAGAATAGGGGCGTTAGAATGGGAGTAATCTCCTCAAAACTCGGCAATATGGGTGTCGTCACCACGACGCTTGATACAGCCGTCAACTGGGCGCGGACGGGCGCAATGTGGCCCCTGTTGTTCGGGTTGGCGTGCTGCGCGATTGAAATGATGGCGACTCAAGCCTCTGACTATGATATGTCGCGCTTCGGTATGGAACTCAACCGTGCCTCACCACGCCAGAGCGATTTGATCATTGTGGCGGGACGTGTAACGCGCAAAATGGCGCCCGTTGTGCGCCAGCTATACGATCAAATGGCGTCGCCCAAATGGGTGCTTGCAATGGGTGACTGTGCATCGTGCGGCGGTGTGTACAACAATTATGCGGTTGTGCAGGGCGTTGATGAAATCATTCCGGTTGATGTCTATGTCGCGGGGTGTCCTCCTCGCCCGGAACAGTTGATTCACGGCGTGCTGACGCTGCATGAAAAAGTGCGTGGTGAAAGTCTCGCCCAGTGGGTGAGAGAGTAGGCGACCATGCATATTCCAAAGGCGCTCGATCCCGTCGAGGCGGTCAAAGGGGCATACCCCAATGCCGTCCTCGACGTTGTGCAATTCCGTGATGAAACGACGCTGGTCATCCACCCGCAAGAAATTGTCAGCGTTGCCCGTTTTCTGCGCGGTACCAATGGGCTGATCTACAACTATCTGTCTGATATTAGCTCGGTGGATTACTTCCCGGACTATAATCGTCCGGGTCGTTTTGGCGTGTGCTATCACCTGCTGTCGATGCTCTACACGCGCCGTATTCGTTTGAAGGTGTATCTGCCAGAAGATGAGCCGGTTGTGCCGACGGTAGTCAACGTGTGGCCGGCGGCGAACTGGTTAGAGCGTGAAATCTACGACATGATGGGGATCATCTTTGAAGGGCATCCCGATCTGCGGCGCGTACTTATGCCCGACGATTGGGACGGTCACCCGCTGCGGCGTGATGCGCCGCTCGGTTATGAAACCGTCATGTTCTCGTTCAACGTGGACGAGATCAACAAGCATAAGCCGTATGCACAAGAGTAGAGGATCGGGAGAAAACTTATGGTAGCTCCAATTGTTAAAGTAGAACCTGTAGCCATACCCGATTCGATGAAACAGTGGGAAGGCAGCCTCGAACAACTGCGCGGCTTAGTTTCCGAACGTGCCATGACGGGCGAAACCATGCTCTTGAACATGGGTCCCCATCACCCAAGCACGCACGGCGTTTTGCGCTTGCTGCTGGAACTTGACGGCGAACAGATTGTGACCTGTCTGCCAGATGTCGGTTACTTGCATACGGGCATCGAAAAGAGCATCGAGTCGAAGTCGTATGAAAAAGCCGTCCCGCTGACTGATCGCATGGATTACCTTGCGCCCATGTCGAATAACATGGTGTTCGCGCTGGCAGTCGAAAAGCTGACCGGACTCGATGTGCCGGAACGCGCACAGGTGATCCGCGTGATCTGCTTGGAATTGACCCGCATCAACAGTCATCTGGTGTGGTTGGGAACGCACGCGCTTGATATGGGCGCAATGAGCGTGTTCCTCTACTGCTTCCGTGAGCGTGAATATCTGCTGGATATGTTCGAGATGCTGTCGGGTCAGCGGTTAATGGGCAGCTACATCCGTCCCGGCGGCGTGTGGCGCGACCTTCCCGCAGAATTTATGCCCGCGCTCGAACGCTTCATTAACTACTTCCCCGGCAAGGTTGACGACTACGAGAAGATTTTGACCAATAACCCGCTGTGGATTGACCGCACGCAGGGTATTGGTGTGATCGAACCGGACGAAGGAATCGCGCTCGGTGTGAGCGGACCCAGCTTGCGTGCCAGCGGCGTCAATTGGGATATTCGCAAGTCGCAGCCGTATTCAGGCTACGAGAAGTATGATTTCAATGTGCCGTTGGGCGAACATGGCGATGTGTATGATCGCTTCTACGTGCGTATTCTGGAATTGCGCGAGAGCTTGAAGATCATCCAACAGGCGATGAAAAACGTTCCCGGCGGCGCGTTCCGTTCGACTAACCGTAAGTTTGTTCCGCCGCCGCGTGCGGAACTAGGTCGCAGCATGGAAGCGGTGATTCATCACTTCAAGCTGTGGACGGAAGGCTACGCCGCGCCAGATCAGGAAGTGTTTGTGGCGATTGAAAGCCCGCGTGGTGAAATCGGCTGTTACTTGCATGGGACGGGCGGCAACAAACCGCGCCGCGCTCATTTCAAGACGCCGTCGTTTATGCACATCAGCGCGTTGGGTAAAATCGCAGAAGGACACATGATCGCGGACTTGGTAGGTATCATCGGCAGCGTCGATATTGTATTGGGCGACAGCGATAGATAGAGATAGATAGATGAAAGTAGAAAGTTAAAAGTTGAAAGTAACGCTCACACTTTTAACTTTCTACTTTTAACTTTTAACTTGAAAGAAGGTAGGACACATCTATGATCGCAGAGAAATACGCGGATCGCATCAGCAAGACGTTTGCCAAATACCCCGACAAGCGGTCTGCGGTGATGCCTCTACTGTACATGGTACAGCAAGAATATGGTTGGGTGACTCCCGAAGGCTTGGTCGAAGTGGCAGAACTGACTGACCTCGACCCGACGCAAGTCAAGTCGATTGCGGGCTTCTACACCATGTATTCCGAGAAGCCAAAAGGGAAGTATTGGCTGCAAGTTTGCACCGACCTTGCCTGTGCTTTGCGCGGCGCAGACGAGTTTCATAAGCAGTTGAAAACACATCTGCAAGTGGAAGAAGGCGGCACAACCGACGACGGTCTATTCACCGTCGAACATGTGATGTGCCTTGCCGCGTGCGACAAAGCGCCCATGTTGCAATGCAATTTTCATTTCCACGAAAATCTGGATATGGAAAAAATGAAGGTGCTGCTCGAACAGTGGCGGAATGAAGTCAACGCCGCCGTGGGAAAACCAGTTGAAAGTTAAAGGTCGAAAGTTAAAAGTAGTTTCAATACTTTCATCTTTCACCTTTTAACTTTTAACTCTCATTTCAGAGTTTAAAGGGACAAGATATGCCCAACATCATTTACCGCGAAAAAGATGTTCCCAATATTCACCAGTTTGATGTCTACACGCAGAACGGCGGCTATGACGGCTTGAAGAAGGCGCTCGGCATGACGCCCGTCGAAGTCATCAACGAAGTTAAGGCGTCCAACTTGCGCGGACGCGGCGGCGCGGGTTTCCCAACCGGGACAAAGTGGAGTTTCATTCCGCAGAGCGAACCCGTGAAATACGTCGTCGTCAATGCAGACGAAAGCGAAACGGGGACGTTCAAAGATCGGCAGATTCTCGAAAATAACCCTCATCAATTGATCGAAGGCGCGTTGATTTGCGCCTATGCGATTCAGGCGAAGGCGGTTTACATCTACCTGCGCGGCGAGTTCTGGGACTTAGCACATACGCTCGATCAGCACATCGAAGATGCGGTCAAAGGCAACTTGTGCGGCGACAACATCAACGGGTCAGGTTTCTCGTGCATGGTCTACACGCATCTTGGCGCTGGCGCATACATTTGCGGTGAAGAAAGCGCCCTGCTCGAAAGCCTAGAGGGTAAACTTGGTCAACCGCGTGTTCGCCCACCGTTCCCCGCTCAAAAGGGCGGCGGTCTGTACGGTGAGCCAACCGTTGTCAACAATGTCGAAACGCTGACGAATGTCCCCTGGATTGTCGTCAATGGGGCGACGGCTTACAAGGCGATCAACGGCAACGAACAAAGCCCCGGCACGAAGATTTTCTGCCTCAGCGGACACGTCAACAAACCCGGCAACTATGAACTGCCAATGGGTGTCACCTTCCGCGAATTGATCTATGAACACGGCGGCGGCATTACCAACGGCAAGAAGATCAAGGCGATTTTGCCGTCGGGCGGTTCGGGTCCCATCCTCAACGCGACAGATGAAGTGCTTGATTGCAAGCTGACCTACGAAGATGTGGTTAAAGTCGGCTCGATTTTGGGATCGGCATCGGTGATCGTCATGGACGAGGATACCGATATTACGTGGGTTGCCGCAAAAATCACGAAGTTCTTCAAGCACGAAAGCTGCGGCAAATGTACACAGTGCCGCGAGGGGACGTACTGGCTGGATAAGGTGCTGGATCGCATCATGAAAGGCGAGGGCAAGCCAACCGATATTGACCTGATTATGAACATCGCCAAGAACATGCAGGGCGTGACTCTATGCGCGTTGGGCGATTTTGCCGCGAACCCGATCATCTGGACGATCAAGAATTTCCCGGACGACTTCAAAGCGCACATCGTCACGAAAGCGCCCGAAGTCGCCGCGAAACCGGCTGCCAAACCCGCCCCTGCTCCGCGTGGCAAAGCCGCCGCGCCTGCACAAGGTGGGGATTAGCGCGTGAGCGATCAGCCGGACGAGACGCTCCGTCCCGATGATCAACACGACATCGAGCGGGAAATCGACGAGGGTTGGGCGCGATTTGCACAACGTCCGCCTGACTTTCAAGAGGCGGCGAACTATGGGATCGAACCGAACGACCTTGTTACGGAAGACGCGATCTCATCCGACGAATGGCTTATTGAAGAAGATGTGATCTTTTCCGACGAAGCGATCAGCGAAGCAGACGTGATTGTTTCGCAAGAACCGATCACCGACGTGGCGGATCAAACGCCTGTCGAAGTCGTTGATTATCCGCGTGAGCCGTTTATCAGCGTGGGGACGCTTCTGTTCCGCCCGAAACAAGCGGCGGCGCTGCGAGTTGAAGGTTTGACTCGCACGATTGAAGCACACCCCAACAGCGCGGCGAATTATGTGTTACGGGGCGAAATGCTCCTCAAGCTGAAGCGGTACACCGCTGCCGAAATGGATTTCCGCCGTGCGTTAGACCTCGCGGCGGCACAGGTTGAGAGTGAAGATTGGGGCGTGGTCGCACAGGTGATGCAAGACCGCGCCCTTGCAGGTTTGAAACGAACCCGATCAGTACGTTAACTAGGGGCGCAGCACACTGCATCCCTGCCTAAATTGGCGTGTGATCTAGGCTGGTACACTGTATAATCAAGCCCTCTTTTGGAGAGGAATCAATGGCAAATACGGTCAAAATTTACATCGACGATCAGGCTTACGAAGTCCCGGCGGGGACGAATCTGGTCGATGCCGCCAAGTGGATCGGCAACGACATCCCCGTGTTTTGCTACCACCCGAAGATGAAGCCCGTCGGCATGTGCCGTATGTGCCTTGTCGAACAGGGATCGATTGAGAAAGATCGCGCAACGGGCGCGGTATTACTGGATGACAAAGGGAATGCGAAGATTCGCTGGATGCCCAAATTGCAGACAGCGTGTACATCAGTGGTCAGCGACGGCATGGTGATTCTCACCAATACGCCGCAGGTTGAACAGGCGCGGCAAAACGTGGTTGAGTTCTTGCTCACCAGTCACCCGCTCGACTGCCCGATTTGCGACAAGGGCGGCGAATGCCCCCTGCAAAACCTCACGATGGCGCACGGACCTCAGGGCAGTCGCATGGTGTTCGAGGAAAAGTTGCAACTCGATAAGCATGTGCCGCTGGGCGACCTGATTTATTTGGATGAAGAACGCTGTATTCAATGTGCGCGTTGCATTCGCTTTCAGGATGAAATTGTGGGCGATGATGTGCTGGCGTTCCACGAGCGCGGGCGTTCGCTCCAGATCATCACCGTGAGCGATCCCGGCTTCGATACGTATTTCTCTGGCAATACGACGGATATTTGTCCCGTTGGTGCGCTGACGACGGCGGATTTCCGCTTCGGGGCGCGTCCGTGGGAATTGACGGGCGTCCCAACGATTTGCCCACATTGCCCGGTGGGTTGCGATATGACCGCCAGCACGCGCCTTGACCGCGACTTTGAAGGTCGCGCTATGATCAAGCGCATTATGCCGCGCCAGAATGAAGAAGTGAACGAAATCTGGATTTGCGACAAGGGACGTTTCGGTCATCATTTCACCCGCAGCGCAGACCGCCTTTTGCAGCCGCTGGTGGGCGGCAAGACGGTCAATAATTGGGTGGAAGCACTCAACGCCGCCGCCAACGCCATCAGTGCGGCGAACGGCGATGTCGCGGCGATTGCATCCCCAAGCATGAGCAACGAAGACTTGTACACGCTGTCACAGTTGATCGGCGCGAAGGGTAATAACAGACTCGGCGCGTGGACTCTCCCGTATACGGGTATGGATTTAGTCGCGCAGGTCGGCGTCGGCAAAGGCACAAACCTCGGCAAACTCGGCAAGGGTGACGCCGTGCTGATCATCGCCAGCGACCTCGAAGAAGAAGCCCCCATTTGGCGTTTACGTCTCAAGGGAGCGCATGATCGCGGCGCTCAGGTGATTGTGGCGAATGCGCGGCACACTCGCATGGCAGATTTTGCCAGCGAAAGCGTGATCTTCCCGACAGGCACAGCCGCACAGTGGATGAACGACCTCGTGAATCATGAAGTCGGTCAGCAGTTGGCGGGCGCAACCAACCTCGTGATCGTGGCGGGCGCGGAAGGCTTGACGGTTGACGGGCATCGTGCGTTGATGCAAGCGGCGGCAAACTTCTTGATCCGCACGGGTCATGTTGGCAAGCCGAACAACGGACTCATGGCGACATTTCCCGGCGCGAACGCAATGGGCTTGCACTACATGGGCTTTTCGGCAGAGGAAACGCTCAACATTATGCAGAACCCGCCCAAAGTGTTGATCATTGCGGGCGCAGATGTGTACGCTGATGATCCCAACGCGGCGGCATGGTTGAGCAAAGTCGGCACGGTGATCACGTTGAGCATGTTCCCCGATGAAGCCTCGACACGCGGCGCGGTTGCGCTCCCGATCCAGAGTTTCGCGGAACGCGACGGCACATTCACCAATGGTGAACGGCGCGTACAGCGTTTCTATACCGCTCAGGGTCCGATGGGCGCGGCGCTTCCGGCATGGCAGGTGATCTCTCGTCTGGGTGAGAAACTTGGCGTGATGAAGACCAAAACCTCAGCGGCGGTGGTGATGCTGGAAATCACGCAGAACGTCAGCGCCTTTGCGGGCGCACGTTACGCCGAACTCGCTAAAGTGGAGCGCCAGTTCCCGCAGGTCGGCGGTGATGACCTGTATTACGGCGGCACAGCCTACAAGAACAGCGGCGGGTTGGGCGTGCAAATCTCTGCGGCGGCTGATGAAGGCGCGGAAGTCGATTACGGCACGGTCAATTTGCCCACAGCGGTCACAGGTGATTTGATCGTCATTCCGACGACCAGCCTATACAACCGTGAACGCACGTTCCGCCCAAGCGAAGCCGAAATCATGGCTCCGCGTGTTCCCGCGCCCTATGCGGAGATCAACGCGGCGGACGCGCAAAAATTAGGTATTCAGGACGGCGATAGAGTAGTGATCGACGTAGAAGGGTCGGCGTTGGAAGTGCAAGCGCATGTCAACGGGTCTGCACCCGAAGGCGTGATTTTGCTGCCGCGCCACTTGGCGACTGGTTTCGCCGCGCCGTTCACACCTACTGCTGGTCAGGTGAGGGAATTGGTGAGGTAAGTTATGGCTCAAACGGTTACTGCTCCTGAAACGAAAAATCGCTTTCGCATTCCGCGTTGGGTGATCATCGTCGGCGTTGTGCTGTTGGTGGGGATCGTGCTGCTCGTCTTGGCAGCACCCGCCCTATTCAACTTAGCCGACTCCGCGCTGCGCGGCTACTTCGACCCGTATGGCGTCGATCCGTCGCTCATCCGTGAATGCTACGGTGATGATGGCGGCGGCTGCGCCGTTCTTCACTCGATCCTCTTTTCGCTGATTTTCTTCTTCGCCATTCTGACGGGTTTTGCCTATGTTACGCTGTTGGAACGCAAATTCATTGCGTGGTTTCAACAGCGCACGGGTCCTAATCGTGTGGGACCCGGTGGTTTTCTGCAACCCCTTGCTGACGGCGTGAAGCTGATCTTCAAAGAGGACATCATCCCGTCAGGCGCGGATAAGCCGGTGTACTACCTCGCGCCGATCCTCAAGACCGTCCCCGCGTTGATCGTCCTTGCGGTTGTCCCGCTGGGACCCAAGCTGTTGATCCCGTGGTTCGATGGTTTGTGGTATCGTGTGCCGCTCGGTTTGTCTGACCCGAACGTCGGTGTCCTGTGGCTGCTGGCGATCACCTCACTGGGGACCTATGGCGCCGTGCTGGCAGGGTGGGCGAGTAACAACAAGTACGCCATGTTGGGCGGCTTGCGTGCGTCCGCGCAAATGTTGAGCTACGAACTCAGTCTTGGCTTGACGATGGCAGTCCCGATCTTGCTCGTGGGCAGCATGAGCGTCGGTGACATCATCCAGAGTCAAAAATATGTCTGGGAATGGTTCATCTTCCAGAATCCGCTGGCGGCGGGTATCTTGACGATTGCGCTACTGGCAGAGATCAGCCGCTCACCGTTTGATTTACCCGAAGCCGAACAGGAACTCACACAAGGGTTCATGACCGAGTACAGCGGTATGAAATTCGCCATGTTCATGATGGCGGAATACCTCGGCATGATTGCGATTAGCGTCATCATCGCATCGCTGTATCTGGGCGGTTACAACGACGGTTTTGGTATCGTGCAAAGTTTGCCGTTCCTCGGACCCGTCATCTTGATCGGCAAAGTGGTGTTGATGCTGATCGGCATGGTGTGGATTCGTGCGACGCTCCCCCGCATCCGGTATGATCGTTTGATGGCATTCGGCTGGAAAGTCCTGCTGCCGCTGGCGTTGGTCGCGGTGCTGTGGTCTGCAATTGCCGTGCTGCTCGGCGATATTTTCCAGAGTCCTATCGCTTATGCAGTCGCAGCGGGCATCTTCTTCTTTGTGGTGGTCGCTGGCGGCTTGTTCCTGTTGGGGCGGTCTGGCGAACTCACGAATGGCGAAGCAGAAGCGATGAGCAATGACCCGATCATCACGGGTGAACGGCGCGGCGTCGGTTACTTCGCTTTGCAGGTGCTTGGCGGCATTCTCGCTGTGCCATTCATCTTGCTCAAGGCGACGATCACCCTGTTAGAAGGGCTGGCGAAACTCGCACCGGAAGAACAGAAGAAAGACGCCGCTGGCGATTAGGGGGTTATAGATGAACATCATTCGCGGTTTTGCCACGACGTTCAAGCATTTGATGGAAGAACCGGTTACGGTGCAGTACCCGGAAGAACAAAAACCCTTCCGTGAACGCTACAAAGGGCGTCATCACCTGCGCCGCTACGAAAACGGTTTAGAGAAGTGCATCGGCTGTTCGCTGTGCGCGGCGGCTTGCCCTGCGGACGCCATCTGGGTTGAAGCGGCAGAGAACACCGATGAGGAGCGTTTTAGCCCCGGCGAACGCTATGCGAAGACCTACGAAATCAACATGATCCGCTGTATCTTCTGCGGTTACTGCGAAGATGCCTGCCCGACTCAAGCGATTGAACTGGGACACGAGCATCAACTTTCGTTCACCAACCGCAAAGATGCGATTTTCATCAAGGACATGCTGATCGACGCGGTTCCACCGGGCGGCAAAGACACGCCGCAAGAGGTCGAACCGGGCAAGTTTGACCGGTCAATTCCCGATATGCCGAACGCGAAGTAAGCAGACAGACTCAGCACCTCGAATAGGGGTGCTTTTTGTGTAAACCAACCTCATCCCCCAACCCCCTCTCCAAATGGAGAGGGGGAGAACATGTTGTTTTGAAGTCCCTCTCCAAATGGAGAGGGATTTAGGGTGAGGTTTTGGTAAATGTTGCACTCACCAGCGTTCGTCGTCTAAAATTTTGAACTATGCGGGGGCTTGTGTTAAACTGCACAAGCCAAGATAAGCGCCCAACAGGGAAATTAAGATGCTAGAGCTTGTAATCGTTTTGGTAATGGCGTTAGCGATTGTTTCTGCGTTTTTGATGCTCATCACCAACAATGCAGTTCACAGCGCCCTATTCTTGATCGTCACAATGATGTGTATTGCGTTCCTCTTTTTGACGTTGAACGCGCCATTTCTTGCCATGATACAGATCACGGTTTATGCCGGGGCGATTATGGTTTTATTTCTGTTCGTGATCATGCTGCTGGGCGCGGACAAACTGGATGCGGCAACGGTTGAAACACCGCCTGAGCGCCGTTATCGCCTGTTTCTTCCTCTGGCGACGGCGTTGGGCTTTGCTTTGATCGTGATGCTCGGTGCGGTGATTCTTGGCGGACGCCCGCTGGATCGTGAAGTGCCGGGACGCACGCCGCAAATCCGTGTGATCAACGCTGCGCCCGATGCGGGTGAATTCGAGGTTCACACGCCCGATGGTGTGCTTGTCTCAGGCGTGCCATTCCGCGAAGCCTCTGCCTTCGTTGATGTTCCGGCGGGTGAAACGCGGCTGTTGGTTCATTTTGAGGCGCAAGATCGAATGCAGGAAATCAGTGTCGCACTTGAGCCGAATTCCACATCCACGCTCATTGTTTATGGCGAAGGCGCAGAGCCTCAGATCACGGTGGTTGCAGACGACATCAGCACGATTGAAGAATCGCGCAGCAGTCGTGTCGCCGTGTTCAACGCCTATGGCACGCCCATTTCGATGATCGATCCGCGTTCAGAGTTTGACGAAAACGACACGATTGTGTTGATCCCCGAACTCGCGCCCGGTCAAATTTCGGATACGTTCTACGTTGAAACAGGTGCAATCGACTGGACGTTCGTCAATGCGGCGAATACAAGCGAACGACTGTTCCGCCTGAACGAACACGAAATCGGCATTGATGACAGCGAACTTATTCTGTTCATTGGCGAACCCACGATCAGCGGTGCAAACGCGATTGTGCGTCCGTCGGCGCTGCCCATTATCGTTGAGGCGCGTCCTTCCTTCGGTGGACCGCGTGCCATTGGGTATATGCTGTTCACCGACTTCATGCTGCCGTTCCAACTTTTGGGGCTGCTGCTGCTGGCGTCGATGGTCGGCGCAATCGTGCTGACTCACCGCGAAGCTGAACGCGCGAAAGGGCGCGGCGTGGGTCGTCGCCGTGTTAGTCGTCCGCTCGTCAACGTGATCGCGTCGCAAGTCGGTCATGAAGTCACGACTGCGACGGAAGAACCCGCGCAGTTACCTGAAAAGATGGGGGAATAGATCATGCCTGTGACGATTGATACCTACGTTATTGTCAGCATGGTTTTGTTCAGCTTGGGTGTGATGGGCGTGATGCTGCGGCGAAACGCCATCCTTGTCTTTATGTCAGTCGAATTGATGTTGAATGCGACCAACCTTGCGCTGGCTTCTTTTGCGAATCAGTGGGGGTCGGAAAGTGGTCATCTGTTCGTGTTCTTTATCATCACCGTCGCGGCGGCAGAAGTCGCGGTTGGCTTGGCGCTGATCGTGGCAATCTTCCGCTCTAAGAAGAGCATTAACATCGATGAACTCCATCAAATGGAAGGTTAGCGAGATGCAGTTAAAAGTTAAAAGTGGAAAGTTAAAAGTGACGACTGGCTTTTACTTTCAACTTGGGACTTTTAACTTTTAACTCTTTCTCCGTTGTAGGGGACACTATGGAAAATTATCCACAACTAGTTCCACTCATAATTCTCATCCCCGCGATAGGTGCTTTCATTAACCTGTTCTGGGGTTATCGGATGGGCGAAAAGGGCGTGGCGACTGTCGGCACAATTGCGGCGGCGCTCTCGTTCGTCATCTCCGTGCTGCTGTTTGCCGGACTCGGCGCAAACGGCTACCAATCGGCAATCATCAACCCGCCGATTCTGGATGGATGGATTCGTATTCCGGCGGCGGGTCTTGAAATCCCGTGGCAAATGCGGGTTGATACGCTCAGTGTGACCATGACCCTCATTATCACGGGCATTGGTTCGCTGATCCATGTCTACTCGATTGGCTACATGCACGGTGATCCCAAGTTTCACCGCTTCTTCGCCTACCTCAATATGTTCCTCGCGTTCATGCTGGTGCTGGTGACGGGCAATAACTTCCTGATGATGTTTGTCGGGTGGGAAGGCGTGGGCTTGTGTTCGTTCCTGCTGATCGGCTTCTGGTTCGACAAAACCAAAGGCGTCGGCTGGCGCAACGGCAATGCGGCGCGTAAAGCGTTCATTGTCAACCGTGTAGGCGACTTCGGCTTGATGATGGCGCTGTTCCTCATGTTTTGGACGTTCGGCACGCTCGACTATTACAAGCCGGGTGAGCTGGCAGTCGTTCACAGCGAAGTCCGTTCCACCGAAGGCGCAATCGTGGATGACGAGGCAGTCATCACGGAAGGCGGCGAGGTGATCGGTGAAGAAACCGCTGCTGAAGCCGCTAACGAAAGCGTGATCGGCGCAGAATCTGCCGAAGTGGATACCGAAGGCGCAATCGGTGCGGAAGGTGAAGCCGACCACGCCGAAGAAGGTGAACCGCACGATAACTCGCACATTGCTACCGAAGATTTAGGCGTATTCGGTCAAGCACAGCGCATGTTGGAAGCGGGGCGCGAGGTCGATTTAGGTCCGTTCTCTTTGCCGATTGGCACAGTCATCACCCTGATCACGCTGTTTCTGCTCTTGGGCGCGGCGGGTAAATCGGCGCAAATTCCGCTGTTTGTGTGGCTGCCAGACGCGATGGCGGGTCCGACACCTGTGTCTGCGCTCATCCATGCGGCGACGATGGTCACGGCGGGCGTTTACATGATGGTGCGCTCGAACGTGATTTTCCACGAAGCCGAACTGACCTCGTTTGTGGTGACGATTGTCGGCGTGTCTACCGCATTAGCGGCGGGCTTCATCGCTGTTGGTCAGTGGGACATCAAGAAGGTGC
Source organism: Aggregatilineales bacterium (assembly GCA_038214955.1). GTDB lineage: Bacteria > Chloroflexota > Anaerolineae > Aggregatilineales > Phototrophicaceae > Flexifilum. The sequence continues at coordinate 18,199 of JBBQRJ010000022.1, forward strand.
TGGCGTACAGCACGGTCAGTCAGCTTGGTTTCATGGTGGCGGCGGTTGGGGTCGGCGCGTATGGCGCGGCGATGTTCCACCTCGTGACTCATGCGTTCTTCAAGGCGCTGTTGTTCCTCGGCAGCGGTTCGGTCATTCATGGTATTGAACACGGTCATCATCATGTCGCGCATAAAGCGCATCATGACGATCACGGTCACGAGGAAGAACATGAGTTTGATCCTCAAGACATGCGGAATATGGGCGGTTTGCGTCACAAGATGCCGATCACCTATTGGACTTATGTGATCGGGACGCTGGCGCTGGCGGGCATTTTCCCGTTCGCGGGCTTCTGGTCGAAAGACGAAATTCTAGCTGATTCGTGGCTGGCGGGTTGGGTTGAAGGCGACCTTAAGGGTTATATCGCCCTCGCTGTTCTGCTGCTTGCGGCGGGCATGACTGCCTTCTATATGTGGCGTCAGGTCGTGCTGGTCTTTCACGGACAACCCCGCACCGAAGCGGCGGATCATGCGCCTGAGAGCGTGCCTTCCATGACGATCCCGTTGATGGTGCTGGCATTTTTCAGCGTGGTTGCCGGCTTCTTCAACCTGCCCGCTAATGTGCTTGGGCTGGATCGGTTGTTCGGAGCGCATCACTTCACCTTCTGGCTAGAGCAGTCCGTCCAGAACGCGCACGCCGCCGATTTCCAACTGGGGATCGCGTTGATCGCGCTAGGGTTAGCCATCGGAGCGATCATCGTCGCCGGGAACATCTACGGACGCGATAAGGGTGTGGTCAATAACCGTGACCCGCTGGCGCTTCGACCCGAAACGGGCAGAATTTGGGCGCTGGCGAATGCGCGTTTGTACTGGGATGAAACCTACAACCGTTTATTTGAACGTCCGTTTAACCGTATTTCGCATTTTCTGGCAGACACGCTCGATTGGGCGTTCTGGCACGACTACGTTCACGACACCGTTATTTTCAAGGGCTTCAACGCCATTGGCGACCTGTTGAGCAAGCCGGTAGACCTCGGCATCATCGACGGCACGGTCAACGGCATGGGACGCCTTGCGCGGTGGGTGAGTGGTCGTCTGCGCGGAGTCCAAACGGGTTACGTTCGCACGTATGCCATCACGCTTTTAATTGGCGTGGTGTTGGTCATTATTGTGATCCTGCTGCCGCTGATTTTGCCACGCGGTTAGTACCGGGGGAGATTTTTGGATGGAAGCAACCGGATTTTCGCTGTTAACTTTAGTTTTGTTCCTACCGATGGTGGGGTTCACCATCCTCCTGTTCTTGCGTGAAGAACAGGCGAAGGAAATCCGCTGGACAGCATTGGGCGTGAGCATCATCACGTTCGTCGCGTCGCTGCTCCTGTGGGTAGGCTTTGACCAGAACGAACCCGGTCTACAATTTGTGCAGAAGTGGGACTGGCTGCCGAGTTATGGCATCAGTTACTTCGTCGGCATTGACGGTTTAAGTCTGCTGCTGGTCATTCTGACCACCTTCATCATGCCGCTGGCGATTCTTTCGTCCTTCCGGGCGCATGTCCTCGAAGAACGCGGACGCCAGAAACTCTACTACATGTTCATGATGCTGCTCGAATGGGCGATGATCGGCGTGTTTGTCGCGCAAGACCTTGTGATCTTCTACGTGTTCTGGGAAGTCACGCTCGTACCGATGTACTTCCTGATCGGTATCTGGGGTGCAGAAAAGCGTGTTTACGCCGCCGTCAAGTTCTTCCTGTATACGATGGCAGGTTCGATCCTCATGCTGCTGGCGATTTTGTACGTCGGCTTGCAAGCGGGGACGTTCTCCTTACCAGAAATCATCGCAGGGGTACAAAACGGGACGCTCGTTTTCCCCGGTGATGGTTTATTCAGCACGCAATCGTTCCTGTTCCTCGGCTTCTTGATCGCCTTTGCGATTAAAGTGCCGTTGTGGCCCTTCCATTCATGGCTGCCCGACGCGCACGTTCAAGCGCCAACGGCAGGGTCAGTCATTCTGGCAGGGGTCATGCTCAAGCTAGGGACGTATGGCATTGTGCGCTTCTGTCTGCCCATGTTCCCCGATGCCAGCGTTCAATGGGCGCCCATCGTCGGCACATTGGCGGTCATCGGCATCATCTACGGCGCTTGGGTCAGCTACGCACAAACCGACTTTAAGAAACTCGTCGCTTATTCTTCTGTGAGCCACTTGGGTTTCGTGGTGTTGGGCATTTTCGCGCTCAACGCACAGGGCATCGCGGGCGCGACCTTGCAAATGGTCAATCACGGCATTAGCACGGGCGGGTTGTTTTTGCTCGTCGGGATGCTGTATGAACGCCGTCACACCAAAGATATGAACGCCTTTGGCGGCATCTGGAAGGCGCTGCCGTTGTTCGGCGGCATCAGCTTGCTCGTCACGCTGTCGAGCATGGGCTTGCCCGGTTTGAACGGCTTCATCGGTGAGTTCAGCATTTTGATGGGGACGTTCGGCAGTGATGTTCTCGGCTTCTTCTTTGCGCTGGTTGCCACCATCGGCGTAATCCTCTCGGCGGTGTATCTGCTGTATATGTTCCAGAAGGTCTACATGGGCGAACTGGACAAAGAAGAAAACAAGCATCTTGAGCCGCTCCACTGGCAAGAAATTGCTGTGTTGGTGCCCATCGTGATCGCCATTTTGGTCATTGGTTTGCAGCCCGCGCCGTTCTTTGCGTCAATGGATGCGACCGTAGGTGCGCTTGTTGCACAGGTTCGTGAACACATTCCGACGGTTGTGCAGGTTCCTTAAGGGGGTTAACAGATGTTCCACATTCCAACCCTTGAGGAACTGAACTTAATCGGGGCGCTTCCGGCGATTGCGCTGGCGGCGTGGGCGGTGATCCTGCTCATCCTCGACCTGTTCGTTCCGAAAGATCGCAAGCAAACCACCGCATGGTTGGCAATCGGCGGGATCGCCTTCGCGTTTGTGGCGAACCTGCTGGTATTCAACAACAACAGCGATGCTTTTAGCGGGTTGTACCGCGCCGACGCCTTTACGGGGATGTTGAACATCGCCATTCTCGGTTCGTCGGCGCTGGGTATCCTCCTCAGCATGGATTATCTCAAGCGGACGGGCATGGAGCGCGGCGAGTATTACGTGCTCATCCTGCTTGCTACCGTCGGCATGATGTTTATGGCGGGCGCGAACGATTTGATCGTCGTGTTCGTTGCGCTGGAACTGCTCAGTATTCCGTTGTATGTACTGTCTGCCTTCCGCGCCAATGACTTGAAGTCTGAAGAAAGCGGTTTGAAGTATTTCATCCTCGGCGCGTTTGCCAGCGCGTTCTATGTCTACGGCGCGGCGCTGATCTATGGCGCGACGGGTACGACTCAGCTTGTCGAAATCTTTAGCTCGATCAGCGTTGCAGTGTCGGGCGGTGGGCAATCCGTTGTCCTGCTGCTGCTCGGTTCGGGCTTGCTGCTCGTGGGATTAGGTTTCAAAGTAGCGGTTGTTCCCTTCCACACATGGACGCCTGACGTGTATGAGGGCGCTCCGACGCCGCTGGTCGCCTTCATGAGCGTTGGCTCGAAGGCGGCTGGTTTCGCGGCGCTGCTGCGTATTATGATCGTCGGGCTGCCTACGCTCATGGTCGAGGCAACTGATCTCGTGGCGGCGTGGCAAACCACCGTATGGTTGATCGCGGCGGCGACCCTCATTCTGGGGAATTTCGTCGCGCTGTCGCAAACGAACATCAAGCGTTTGCTGGCTTATTCGAGCATCGCACATGCGGGTTATATCATGATGGCTGTTGCGGCGGCGGGGACTCCCGGCGTCAGTGACATGGCGGCGCGTGGGGCGCTTATTTACATCCTCGCCTACACGTTCACCAACATTGGCGCGTTCGCGGTGGCGCTTGCCATCGAGAAAAACGACGGCACAGGGACAGACCTCA
>JBBQRJ010000023.1:0-21770 GCA_038214955.1 Aggregatilineales bacterium
TATTGAAGATGAAGTTCATAAAGGCAAGCTCTACAGCGCCCTTCGACCCGGCACATTTATGTTTGCTGATGTATCGGGCTTTACGGCGCTGTCCGAACGTTTGCAGCGCGAGAATACCGATGAAGGCGCTGAAATCCTTACGATGGTCATCAACGATTACTTTGCAGAGATGCTCGAAATCCTTGCGAAGTCCGACGGTCAGTTGATTAAGTTTGCGGGTGATGCGCTGCTGGCGTTTTTCCCCGCCAAAAAGGGCAGCATCAGCGATGCGTTGAAAGCCGTGCGAACAGGTCTGCGAATGCAGCGGGCGATCAAACGTTTTCAGCCTATTACCGACCCGCGTTTGGTGGAATTGCTCAAGGGTGATCAATACAGCCTTGTCATGTCGATTGGCATGTCACGCGGCAAACTGTTTGAGATGCTCGTTGGCAACAGGGTACAGCGTGATCATTTGATTCAGGGGCAGCTTCCCGGCGCGGCGATGTTAGCCGAGGGGGTAGGGCAGCAGGATGAAGTGATCGTGGATGCCAAACTCGCGGCGTTGATCGTAGGGCATTTTTCGGTCAAACGCATGGAAAGAGGCTTTTCCCGCGTGATCGATAGTTTGGGTGGCGAACTTGGCGATTATGAATTTGAAGCCTTGCACAAACGCCGCGCAAAATCTTCTGCGTTGTTCGACCTGACAACAGATACCCTTATGGACACGCTGCGCCAATCGCTCACCCGCATTGAGACGATGGCGGCGTATGTTGCGCCGGCGATTCTGCAAGAATTGGTCACGAGCAGTGACTATCATTTGCGGAGTTCGAATCGATTCACCGCGACCATGTTCATCTATGCGACGGGCTTTGCCGAGATGCTTCAAACATGGGGCGAGGACAAGCGCGATCAGGTGGCGTCCATTGTCGAACGTTATTACAGCCTCGTCCAACAGGCGATCACATCACGGGGTGGCACGCTTGCCCGTACTGATCCGTATAAGTTGGGTGTCAAACTGCTGGCGACTTTCGGCGCTCCAGTCGCGCATGAGGATGATCCTGATCGGGCAGTGGATGCGGCATGGGAAATGCATCGACATCTAGCGGAACTCAATCAAAGTCTCGCGCAGGAATTGCCCGCCGAATTACCACTCCTCATCACACAGCGGATTGGCATTACGCAGGGACATACGTTTGCCAGTGAAGTCGGCTGGAAATCGCGTCGTGAATACACGGTGATGGGCGATGATGTGAACCTTGCTGCCCGATTAATGGCGAAAGCAGGGGACGGGCAAATCATCATCAGTGACCGCGTTTACGCTCGTGTGAAAGGCACGGTTGAAGTTGAAACGCTGCCACCCGTACACCTTAAAGGCAAGCAGTACCCTGTACAAACCTATTTGATCGTGCGCCCACTGCGGACAGTGTTTGACGTGAATGCCGCTGTCGAAACGCCTTTCATCGGTCATGCAGACCTGCTCGTCACCTTGTCTGATAAACTGCGACAGGTCATACAGGAAAAGCACGACCAGAAGATTGCGCTCATCGGTCACAATGGGGTTGGCAAAACGCGCATTGCTCGACAGGTGGCGACAATGGCGCGAATGTCAGATTTTCGTGTTGCGTGGGTGACATGCTCCCGTCGTGACACACACCGGACAATCTTCCAGAAGTTGATCGGTCAACTGCTGAACATCAAACCCGAAGATGATTCCACGCTTCTGCAAGAACGCCTTCACGAATTTCATCTACTTGATTTTGAAGAAGGGCTGCGCGAACTGCTGCTGGATGATCCTGGTTTAGGCTCCTGCATGACGGTCAATACCTTTGCGGCTCTGCTTGTACGTTTTTTCAACACGTTTGCCACGCAGAGTCCAACGCTGCTCATCATTGATGATCTGCAACGGGAACATTCCGGTGGGCTAGACATCCTGAATAAGACCTTGCAAGCAGTCACACGAACACAGCTTTTCGTGCTGGTGCTGGTTGAACCGCCGTTCGCCCCTCATCTTGGGTTGGAAGAGTTTGAATTAAGTGACCTGAACGCCGACGAAATCGAACATCTGGCGATGAACTTTTTGGGCGTCCCTGCGATAGGGACACGCTTGAAAACGCTCTTATGGGATAAAACGCATGGTCGCCCCATGTATGTTGAGGCTTTCTTGCGAAGTTTATCCGCGAATGGCTGCATTCAGGACGGCGAACTTGACCCGAATGCGGACGCGGATTTGCTGCCGGATGATCTACGTGAAGCTGTGATGAGTCGCGTTGATAGCCTCCCCATTGACGCGCAGATTGTGTTACGCGCCGCCGCCGTGCTTGGCGATCAATTTACGCCCGAAGCGTTGAGCGTTGTCAGCGAGATTCACGATGAAGTGCAAGTACGCGAGATTCTGCATGATTTAATCAACGCCCGCATGATCGAACACGTGGATGAGTGGCTATACGCATTCCGGCAAGACCTGACGCGGGGGGCAATCTATATCAGCCTTGCACGTTCGCTGCGGATCAAACTGCACCGGTTGGCAGCCAATTATTGGCGTTCGCATCGGACAATCAAAGATCACCACTCCAGTTTAGCGTTTCACCTCATCAAATGCGGTTTGCTGCCTCAAGCGATTGAAGTGTTGTCGAATGCAGGGGAGGAAGCCGAAAAGCGGGGCGACCTGAGCGCGGCACTCTCCATTTATGAGGATGCTTTACAACATCTGCCCAACGAAAAAGATATTGTGGCGCGTATCGAAGCACTGCGTCAGCGGTTGTGATAAAAAACCCCGGCGGGGTGCCGGGGTTGGGGGGTTATGCTAGCAGTAGTGCCGCGACAGATCGCAGTTTCTGTGAAATCGGGTGGTTCGGGAATTTCAGGACGAATACGCCGCCGCTTGCCAGAGTCATCATTTCGTCAGAGTGGGGTAGGACTGCGCCCACTGTACAATTATACGCATGTTCAACCCGCGCCTTGACTTCATCGAAGTTGAACGACATAGGCGTCTTGTTGACGATCAACACCATACGCGGCACATCGAGTTTACGCGCCACTTCAACGGTCACGCCTGTCCCTTGATAATCTTGTTGATCGGGGCGCATGATGATCGCCAGCGCGTCAGAGATCGCCACCGACAACAGCGTTTCTTCGTTCAAACCGGGGTGTGTGTCGATCAACAGAACGTCAAGCGACAATTCCTTGATCAAGTTCTGGAAACCGTCATTCAGCAAACCAACGTCATAACCTTCGCGCAAAATGCGGGCGATCTCACCGACTTTGATGCTGGCGGGGATCAAGAATATTTTCCCACCTTCAGGAATGGGTAATGCGCCCTCGCCTAAATTGCGGTTCAAGTTGTCGGTCACATCATAGGCGGCTTTCTCAATTTCGCACTTTCCCCACAAATAGTCGTTGAGCGAATATTTGATGTCGTCTTCATCAAGCCCATACAACACATGAATACCGGGGGAATTAATATCGGTGTCAATGACGCCGACGCGCAAACCCATCCCTGAGATGATAGCCGAAAGATTAGCAGTCGTATTTGATTTGCCCGTTCCACCTCTAAACGAGTGGACCGAGATGATTTTGGACATAAAAGTTTCTCCCAAGCCTGATATTAAACGTAGGGCGTCATGGTGTTCATATTACCCGTTTTTGGCGGAATAGGCTAGAACCGTCATTTGAGGTTCTCGATCAATTTGTTTAATTTATAGGTTCTTCGTGCGAAATTGCGTCCAACGCATCAAGGACACGCTTTCGCAGCGCACGTCCAAACTCAGACGAAGTTACTTTGGGTTCGCGTTTGCGTCCACGAATGGCACTTAGCAGCAGTTCTCGTGAGATCGGTTGGTCGCCTTCAATCGAGTCCCAGATGGCAGACGGGAGTGTCCGCTTACCGCCGCGTATCATCGAGCGATCCTCAGTCTCTTCTTGAACTGTCGAAGCCTCGACTCCCAGACGATCCCAGAACGCTTGGTTTTGTTTGGCGGCTCTGCGAACAAGGTTCACGCGGTAGACGATTTCCTGATCTTTAAGCAGGGACACGATCCACCGATGCGAGGTTAAGTCCGTGATCAGGCTGTCTACTTCAGCTTGATCGATGTGTTGCAGTTCTGAGACAGAGACGCAGAGGTCATCATAAGACATCATCGTTTCGCGCAAAATCAAACGCACCACTTGACGCTGGGCTGACGATAGTTCCATTAGATCAACAAGGTTACAACCCACCATGATTCCTCTTTTCCAGCGCAAGAAGCTATTTTCATTATAGGTGAGTTTTTTGAGGATAACGTTAGGAGATTTGAAATTTCTCTACTTTTACCGGACTTTTCGGCTACACTTTCGCTATTGAGACACTTTACCTTAATCAATTTCTTAACGTATGGCTGTCTCACCGATTCCCTCAACCCTTAAATCTGGCTGAGACGAATTGGAATTCGAGCAAAGTTGCCACAGCGGATGAAAACCTCGAAGTTTTAAACCTTATTTTGCGGTTCTCGAAGAACGGAAACCCCACATGCGAAAACCAACGTTACTCTTGATGTTCCTAGTCTTGTGCTTCACCGTGATCCCGACATTTGCTCAGACTGAGACACCGACTCCCATTGATCCAGCGGTCACTCCAGAAGTAGGCATGGAAGACGCCTTAAACACGAATCCGTGGAATCTTGGAGCAGCGGATAGCATAACTTTTGTCCGCTTTGCACACACCGCCGCCGATGCCGCCCCTGTAGACCTATACATTCATGAACTAGGCGATGCTCCAGTGGCAGAAAACCTCGCCTTTGGTGAGGCGACAGGCTTTGTATTCTTGCCTGCTGGTGAGTATACCATCGTCGCCCGCAATGCAGGGTCAGGCGTCGAAGGCGAGATTCTTACGACTATGAACTGGGATTTCCAAACAAACACCTCATGGTCGGCGTCATTAGTGGGTCTAATTTCGACTGGCACGCTGCTGCTCGAACCGATCAACCTGCTGCGTGATGACATTGCCGATGATGTATCGCGGGTGCGTGTCGTCAACTATGTTTCTGGCGGTTCGCCTCTAACCATCACCAGCCGTGCAGGGGATGATTTCGGTCACGCTCTCGGCTGGATCGGCGTTTTTGATACAGACTTGACACCCGGCACCTATGATCTAACCGTCACCTCTGAGGATGGAACGGCGCTGCTGACTGATTCGGCTGTTGAACTGGAAAGCGATGCGCTGACAGCGTTGCTACTCATCGGCAGTGCAGATGGTAGTCAGCCGCTCCAGTTTATCACCCTCAACAGTCCTGAATTTGTCTCCCGCGTGCAGTTTGTCAACAGCGGCACGGAGCCTATTCAGATTTTTGTGCGACCCGGCGAACATGAACTTGTTGCGTCATTGGCTCCGGGTGAAACCAGCGAATGGGCGACGGTTTCCAGTGGCTCAGTCACATTCGTGACGTATGTCCCCGGCACGGGTCCGACGGGTCAAGAATTAGGCGCATGGATTGGAGAGGTGCATCCTTTCCGCGATTTGACGATCACGTTTATGGCAGACAATTCCGCCGACGAAGGCGATCCGGTCTTCTCGCCAGACACGCTAGACGAGCCGATTCTCCCGTAGTGCGATACCTCTAAGCATTGCCCCTCACTAAATTTAGTGAGGGGCGTTATGTTCGTTTCTTCACTTGCTATTCTTGCAGCATACGGACATAGCTTTTGTAGCGGCGTTCTGTGATCTTGCCCGCGCCCACCGCCTTGAGGATGGCGCATCCCGGCTCGTTGATGTGGCTGCAATCCAGCCCGAAGCGGCATGTCCCGACATACGGTTGCATTTCGCGGTACAACATGGCGAGATCGCCATCATCAACATTCCACGCTGCGAAATGTCGCATTCCCGGCGTATCGACAATCGCGCCGCCACTTTCCAACTCAATCATCTCAAGATGTGTGGTTGTGTGCTTACCTTTCTTGAGCGCCTTGCTGACTTCACCGACGCGCAAGCCTAAGCCCGGCTGCACTGCGTTGAGCAAACTGGTTTTCCCAACACCCGATTTGCCAATCAGAACGGACATTTTGCCGCGCAGCGCCTCCCGCAGTTCGTCAATCCCTTTCTGGTCAACAGTGCTGCTCATGATCACGTCGTAGCCGAGTGCGCGGTATTCATCCATCACCGCATCAAACGTTCCCGGCTCAACAAGATCGAGCTTAGTCATGATGATCAGGGCAGAGATGCCCGCTTCTTCGGCTGTCACCAGATAGCGATCCAGCAAATTCCATGCGGGATCGGGCAGCATTGCCGCGAACACGCACACCAGTTGATCAACGTTGGCGGCGATCACTTGTTCCAGTTCTTTATCCCCCGCCGCTAAACGGGCGACTTTGTTGCGACGGGGCAGCACCTCACTGATCACCCCCGTACCGTCTTCCGCCGTCAGAAACTTCACACAATCACCAATCGCAACCGGATCGACCATGTGAATATCGTTGACCTTCTGTACGCGGTGATGAATGATCGATGATCGATCCGCAATCGGATAGATCAGTTCTTTGCGGAGGCGGCTCGAAATCGAACAAACGATTTCGCCTTCGGGCGTGCGAACGAAATACGTGCCGAGTTGTTTTTTATAGACCACGCCTTCAGCGTGGATGTTGGTTCGAGACAAGGTTGGTTTCCCCCTGAACAGAAAAGCGAATCAAAAACGGGTCAGCGAATACCGTGTGACCTGTCCATTGGACGGATCACGGCGCACCGTGACCGCGAAACGCTCACCTGTTAGGGGTTGAGGAGGTTTTTAGGCGGTTTGAAGATGCGCGAATAAGCCAGAATTGGGAAGCACAGTCATGAATTCTTACTCCTTCACGCATTAAACATTGTGAACCAATATAGCCCCACTTGAACCGAGTGTCAAGCGGATCATGCAATTTGTAGGGACGCCCAAGGGGGCGTCCGCTGCGATAGAGGGGGCTTATAACCAGAACTGCGTTTTGCTCTCAAAATTTTCGTCTAGCACGTTGCGCCGTATCCCCGCCTCAATTGCGTCAGCTCCGTACAGTGTCACGGGGAGTCGCGGCGTTTTGATCGCGCCATAGTGGAACAGCGTAAACGCCAGCACACTATGAATCGCCTGTTCGATGGGCAGCGATGGCTCTGTGCGAATGTGGATCGGCTGAATTGAGGTATCGCCCGCCGTCGTGAGGACAAACGCCTCTGTATCGCTGAGGCGGAAGGTGCTGCCCCATTCCGGCGATTCGATCTTGCCGCCGTTGAGCGCGTAAAGGCGTGGGACTCCCGCTCGTATGATTTCAATCGGGAAGAACTCCGCGTCGATTTCACCTTCCCACGAGCCAATGGCTCGAAGCACTTCACGGCGCATCTTTCCGTCCAGATGCAAAACGACTCGTTTACCGCCTACAAGGTTCTGAGGAAGCAAACGTGCCAGCAGCGCATCGGGGATACCTTCGCCTTCCTTAAGACGCTCAGTCGCAATCACGCAGCCGAGAAAAGCGCCATCTTTCTTGTAGGTGCGTGCGACTCCGGTCAGGTAATCAACGTCCTTCTTGGAATGTTCGATCAGGCTTAACCCCACCACGCGATCCGCATACGGAAGCGATTCCTCAAGCAAATACGGGATTCCGCCCGCCCGTGCTACCAGCCCCATGATCACGTTGTTCATGGCGGCAGGGTTGTTCATGGTCGATTCGTGAATGAGCAGCGTCGGCATTCCGCGCCCGATGGTTTGCATTCGCGTGTTGCGATCATCGACTGCTTCTTCCTCAGCAGACTCCAGTTCGTCCGGCAAAAATGCCAGCGCCAGATCATGCGGTTCTTTCAGCAGTAAACGCACGGCGCTTTCAAGGTTCGCCTGAGAGATCACGCGCATATTGCGTTCGCGCACCACTTCCAGTTTGATCTTGAAATCGCGTTCGAGCGAACGGCGCAGCGCCTCCACGAAATCGCGTACCCCGTCCGCCAGTGTGTTGATCATCACCACGCGCAGCGGTTTGTTCGTGTCGGGCATTTTGTTCGCACCCGCCGTCTGGAAATCTTGCGACAGCCGCGTGATATCATAGGGTCGTGATTTCCCGCCACCATACGCCAGTGAGAAATTTGCAGCATTGTTAGCAAACAGCGCGTTCGCGTTTTGCGTGCTGTACGCATTGCTGATCAGGTCGTGTTCTTTCAGCACGTCCGAGATCAGCTTGACCATCGTCGCATGTAGAGCGGGGCTAAGGTGTAGCGCCTTTTCCATTTGCGCTTTGTTGATCTCAAACTGCGCGATGTCACGCAAGCGGATCACCAGATCGAGCGCATCGGTCACGTAGTCATATTCGCGTGCGTCTACCAGCACACGGGCGACCCAACGATCCCCCGGCGCTTTTTCGAGCAGTGCGCGCATTTCAGGGCGATCCGTCAGCTTGAGCAGTCGTTCGCGCTGTTCGTCCAACAGCCCGACTACTTTTGTGATCTCACCTTGCAACCGTGAGGTTTTGTCCGCCACCCACAAGCCCACCATATCGGTAGGCTTTGCAAGGGTTGCAATATACGCTTGCAAATCGGGTTCGTACAGCAAGCGTGATACCACCGTGATCGAAAGCGCGGGTTTATTGTCTACCGTCCATGTGCGAATGCGATATTCGCGCTGTGTGCGCGTATTCTTCATCCCGTAGGCGGTTTTCGACAGCGCATCCAGCAGCACATCTTCAAGCCGCAGTAATGCCCCGCGTGCGACAAAATCCGCAAGGTGATCAGCAGTAGGTTGCCACGCGACATCTTCTTCCAAGCCTTCGACATCGCGGAATTGTGCTTTAAGCGTATCTAGGGTCATCATCAACTTGACTGGATTCGGCGCTTGGTCGGTGAGGATTCGTCCCCCAACCCACACCCAATCCCCACCGAACGCCTCACGTAGTTCTGCCACGAGACGCGCCCCAACTTTACGGGCGCTGTTTTCTCCCCGTGTGATCAGTTTATAAGCCGTCAGCGGAGGGAGAGCCTCCGTCCGAATGGGAAAGACTTCAGAGAACAGTTGAGCAGGCATCTCATTCAACCGGCTTCGAGTCGTCGTTGCCCCAATCTTTCCAAGAACCGTCATAGACACTCCCGTTTGCGCTCTCGTCTGATTTTTCGTTTGCGAGTCCGGCGGCGTGCAGTGCCAGCAAACCGAAACTCGCGGAAACGCCACCGTTGCAGTAGAACACCACGTTATCTGACTCGTCGGTCACGCCAGCGGCGGCGAACTGTTCCCGCAGTTGATCGGGGGGCAGCAGCAGCCCCGATGCGTCGGTCAGCTTGCCACGCGGCACATTGATCGCGCCGGGGATATGCCCGCCGCGCTTCGCCCGTGACGCTTCCCCGCGAAATTCTTGCGGCGTCCGCACATCGATCAACGTCTGGTTAGACCCCAACGCCGACATCACTTGATCGCCGGAACGGTAAATCGGCGGGGTAGGGCGCGGCGTGAAATGACCTGCCGGAAACGTCGGAATTTCATCCGTCGTAACGCGACCTTCCGCCATCCACTTTTGCCAACCCCCATTGAGTACCGCCACTTTCGTATGCCCATAATAATTCAGCGACCACCATAACCGCGCCGCAAACATAGACGCCGCATCGTCATAGGCGACGACGAACGTATCATCGCTTACGCCGATTCGCCGCATGACTTCAGCGTATCGTTCCGGCTTGGCGATTTGTGCGTGGCGGGGATCATCAGGGTCGGTGATTTCTTCTACCCAATCCACAAACACGGCACCGGGGATGTGCGCCTTACGGTAATCCTCTCGGTGATTATAGTAGTGGGGCAGGGGGTCACTCGCGGGACGCACATGCCCGCGAATATCCACGACCCGCACACCTGCGAGATTTGTTTCCAGCCATTCGGTGGTGACGAGGTTATTTTCCATAGGTTCCATGATAGCAAATTTGTTCTATTTAGGCGAATCGTTTGGGCGTGACTCTTGTCCCGGTTCTGGCAGATTCCAGCATCGCTTCAATGACCGCGACATCCTGTAACGCTTGTTCCGGTGAGTTATGATGCGGTGTGCCATGCTGAATTGCGTCCGCGAACGCGGCAATTTCGTCATTGACGCCGCTATTCTCGCTGTAGCTCACGGGAAGGGGAGCGCCATCCTGTGTCACTTCAAGCAGGTTGTGGTCTACGCGCAGCGAACCACGTTCACCCACCACATGCATCGGGTTGATCCATGCCGAACCCCCCGCATAGGTGATGTTGTACACGCCGACCATCCCGCGCTCAAACTCCAACGTCGCGCTCAATGTATCAGCAGGGGGCAGGTCGTCACGCATCTGTTTGACCATCGCATTCACGCCGACAATTTCCCCCAAAACGAGTCGCAGCGCCGCGACATGATGCACACCGCCATCCATCAGGAAACCGCCGGGAAACGTGCCAGATCGCCGCCATGCCGTCTGGTAATATTTGTTGCTTGGCACAACGGAGTTGTACAGCGCCCAATGCGCCGAATACAACGAGCCTAAGTCACCCGATTGCACGATTTCGCCAGCTTTGCGATAAGCATTTTCGTAGCGAAAATTTTCTGCCACCATCCACACTTGATCAGGATGATTCTTGTAGATGGCTAACAGGCGTTCACCTGTTGCCACGTCAGGCGCAATCGGCTTTTCGCTGATAACGTGTTTTCCCGACGCCAGCGATAGATCAACAGCGGGCGCCAGCAGTTCAATCGGCAGCAGTAGATCAATCGCGTCAATATCATCTCGCTTGATGAGATCATCAAGGTTTGTGGTGATTTCCGGTTTGATCGGCATCTCAGCGACCAGCGCCTCGGCGGTTTCGCGGGTCCGGCTGTAAATGGCGACGATCTCAAAGCGATCTTGTAAAGCAAGCAGGGCGGGAACGTGTGCGTCTCTCGCAAAGATACCCGCTCCGGCAAGGGCAATTCTTAGTTTATCAGGCATAGTGATCTCCTCTCTGGCGTATCATTTTAGCGCAAGGTAGAATGACGCGCTTATGTGGCGAACCCTGTTTTTCATCTTGATTGTAAATTTCATTGGCTTGACCTCGCTGACTGTGGAGCGTGGTGCAGCGCAAACCCCTAACTGTTCGGATCGTCCTACCTATATCTCGCAGCCCTGGATTCATCAAGATTTGAGCTGCCTTGAGGAAGTCATCAACGATCCGGTTGTGGGCGAACTCGGTTTCACGGCTTTAGCCGTTTCCCCCGACGAGACGTTGTACGCCGCACGACCCTACACGGGTGAAGTAATTGCGCTCACCGACACAGACGGCGATTTGCTCCCCGACACGCCGCGAGTCGTTGCCAGCGGTTTAACCCTTCCCAATGGACTCGCCTATCATGACGGCTCACTTTATATTGTCGGCGGCAGTCGCATTGATCGCCTTACGGGGGAGAACCTCGAAACGCTGGTCGATGATCTGCCGTCTGGCGGGGGTTTCTGGACAGGTGGAATCGCCGTGCGGGATCGCATCTATGTGTCAACAGGTGCGCCCTGTGATCAATGCGTCCCTGACGACCCCGCACGCGGGGCAGTTTTGAGCTATGCGCTCGATGGGAGTGATCGCCAGATCGTCGCTGCGGGGCTGCGTTTCCCCGCCGATCTCGCTTTCTTCAATGACGAACTCTATGTCGTGGACAGCGCCCCCGATGCGCTGTTCGACACACCCGATCTTGACGAATTGAACCGCGTCACGGAAGGCGCAAATTTCGGCTTTCCGGTTTGCGTTTTACCCGATACGCCAGAGTGTGCAGACTATACGCCGCCTATCGTCACGTTCCTGACTGCCAGCACACCTATCGGACTTGCCGCCTACAACAGCGATTCGCTCCCCATGCTGACCAATTCGTTGTTGGTCGTGCTATCTGGTGCTTACAATGACTTGGAACTGCGTGGCTATAGGCTGGTCGCTGTTCGCTTTGACGAAAATGGAGCGCACTACGAACCCGTGATGCCCGTCCAATCGCCGTCCGCGCCCGGTTCGGAACGCTTTACAGCCGACGAAATGAGCTATCGCGGCAGCGGTTTTTTCCCGCATCGCCCGCTTGATGTCGCTGTCAGTTCACGCGGTTGGGTTTATATCAGCATCGGCGGCGGACGAATCATTGCACTGCGCCCCAAAGGATAACCGATTTGCCCTACTGGATTGCAGATACCCTCGCCGCGACTCCGGCGTTTGCTTGGATTTTCTTCGGACTCGGCATTCCCTACGCGCTGATCCTCTTGCCGCGCCGTGACTGGAATCGCCGCATCGAAGTGATCGCCCTCGCTTTTGCGCTTGCACCTGCCATCCTCACCGCCACGATGTTTATACTCTCTACAATCGGTATCCCCTTTACATGGGAGATCGTTTTTGGCAGCACAGTCGTCTTAGCGTTGATCGGCGTGGTGCTGGCATGGCGCAAAGCGAGACTATCCTCTAGCTTACTCCCCTCCCTGAATTCGGGGAGGGGGTGGGGGGTGGGGGCGTTGTCACTAGACGAACGTCTACTCATCATCCTTATTATCGCTGCGCTGGTCGTGCGCTGGTTTGTGATCGCTTACTGGTCATTTACTGCTTACGATTCATTATGGGTGTATGGCTATGAGGGGCGCTTATATACGCTGCTCGGTCATATTCCCAATGCTATCGGCTACTATCCCCAATTTATGCCGCTGCAATACACCTACGCACAACTCCTATTCGGCATTAATGATCATGCGGCGCGGGCGGGCTTGATCTTCTTGCATGTGGGGAGCATTTTAGCCGCGTTTGTGCTAGGGTCACGCTTATTCAACCGTCGCACAGGCTTGATCCTCGCGGCGATCTGGGCGCTCCATCCCCATTTAAGCGAGTGGTCACGGGCGGGCGATCTCGAAATCCCCTTAGCATTCTTGTTCACGATGGCGGCGGCATACACCTTGATCGCGTGGCAGCAAGTGAATCGGCGTTATGCGCTGATCGCGGGCGTGATGTTGGGGATCGGCATGTGGATCAAGCCGACAATGGGCGCATTTGTGATTGGTATGGCGCTCATGGGCTTGATCGAACTCATCCGTGTACGTTTCAGCCTTAAACAGGTGATCCCGCGTTTGCAAATCGCGCTGATCACCGTAGGCGCGGCGCTCCCCTTGGGCGGCGTGTGGTACGTTCGCAATCTGTTGTTAGGGCATCAACCCGTCGATTTTCCATCTGGATTCTGGCAAACCTTAGCTGCACAGAGCGGCGTTGAATTTGGATGGCTGCTGCTGGCGTTGATCGTGCTGCTGGTGTATTTGTTCACTCGCCGCAACCGCCCCCGCGTGATTCCTGCGCTCATCAGCGTTGTGCTGATCTTACTGGCGCTGCTGCCTACTCTGATTCCGTATTGGGCGCTCTCCCTATCTGCGATCTTTCCTGAATGGACATGGCTCGAACCCCTCATGATGCCCGCCCGCCGATTGAACGTTCTCGAATGGATTGCACTCGTTGTTGGCGTCTTGATCCTGCTTATTGCGCTTCGCCCGAAACAATTGCCCGCATCCGTCGTCAAAATCGGGTGGGCGGCGGCGCTGGCGCTCCCGTATGCGCTCGTGTGGTTCTTCTTCTACAGCTATCACTATCGGCTGTCGTTCGCCGTTGTGCCATTGATGATTTTGCCGACGGCGTTCATGTTGGCGAAGTGGATTAAGCCGGAGCAATTGAGGTTGTTTCCGCGTTTTGCCTATCTCGCGTTGATCGTCCTAATCGGCATTCCCGGCATTGTGTCAGCGGTCTATGACCCGTTTGGGGGTTGGGATTACATTCAAACCGACAAGTACCCCGACGATGCCGCCCGTTATACATCGGGCAATGCCGCGCTCATGAACGTGGTGCAGGGCTTACAAATCTGGGTCGATGAGCATCCCGGCGAAACGCTGACCGTGAGCGCACCCGGCGTTGATCGCTTGCCGTTCTTCTTTCCGCTTCATGACATCCATGTGGATGATGTGCCGACGCGCCTCAGCGACATTGAGGATGCCGCGTATTTCGTCTACGGAATGCCAGAGACTCGCGGTGAATATCAGAATATCCCGATCACCGATAATCAGGTGATCGGTTCGCTCAACCGTTCCGACATCACGCGGCGGGCATGGGGACTCGATGATGGTATTTTCCGCTATGACATCTACGAATTACATCTCGGCAATCGCTGGATTCCGCCGCAGCCCAATGGACGCGAAGCCCATGAGGTTGTGTTCGGCGGCAGCATACGCTATCTCGGCTATGACGTTGGCACCTTTGAGCTTGGAGCGAACCGCCGCGTGATTGGCAACACGTTCTGGCAGGTGATCGCGCCGAGCGAACAAGATTTATCGTTGTTCATCCACTTACGTGATTCCGATGGCAGTTTGATCACCAATTGGGACAACCCGTTTGCGCGGGGCGAACTCGGCTACTACTCGTCGCAAGTGTGGGAAGTGGGCGAATTCATCCGTGAGGAGCGCCTGTATTCCCTATCGGCGGACGTTGCTGCGCTGTGGGAAGGCGGTCAGTATGATCTCGTGATTGGTTGGTACGACCCGCAAACCAATCAACGGTTGTCCGTGACCGTTGACGGGTTGCCTGCTGGCGATGATTACACCATCGAAACACGTATGGTCATACTGCCGGACTAATAGATTTTGTCTGCACAGGGAAATCGGTGGGTAAAACTTGACCGGATGCGGTATAGTATTTGCATCCGTTTTTTGTTTCCCCCTATGGAATGACGTATGCCTGAGAATGATAATCTGACCACTGACTTAATGAATTCCATTGCCCAATCATCAACTGAAGCCAAACAGCTTCAAGCAATTCTTGAGCGCGTGATGCAAGTGTTGACGCAGAACGGGTTTCAAATTGCGGTTGATATTGTTGGGCTTTCAGGGCAAATGCATCAGCGGCTTGAAAAGGCAGGACATCAGGCAAATATCATTTCGCATCAAATGGTGCGCCTCGATGAGATGTTGAATACGTTCGCGTTGATCACTTCATCGCTCGAACTTGACCACGTATTGCAAGAAGTCATGGATACAGTAATCCGCCTCACGGGTGCGGAACGTGCCTATTTGATGCTCCGTGACCGCCAAACGCAAGAACTTGATATTGCCGTAGCGCGTAATTGGGATCGGGAAAACATCGCAGACTCGGATGCGGTGTTCAGCAGAAGTATCGTCAACGAGGCGCTCCAACAGGGGCAAGCCATCATAGCGACCAATGCCTCGGCAGATCAACGTTTTCAGGGTGCTAAAAGCATTATGAGCAACCAGCTTCGCTCTATTTTGTGCATTCCATTGATGCTGCATGGGCAGGTGACTGGCGTGCTGTATGCCGATAACCGCATCACGCAAGATGTGTTTCGCAAGGAAGAAATTCCGCTGCTCACCGTGTTTGGAGTACAAGCCGCCATTGCTATTGAGAATGCGCGTCAATTTACCGAAGTGAAAAGCGATCTCAACAAGGCGTTGAATGAACTGCAAACCCTGCAAATCGAGATTGATAGGCAGCGTGTCGAAAAACAGGTGTCGCAAATCACCGAGTCGGATTATTTTCAACGACTGGCAATGTCTGCTCGCACCATGCGTAAGCGTGCTGACCGTACCGGTGACGTGGATTAAAATCTAGGGCGGGGTTTAGGGTAGATAGAGTAGGGGAGGGGGCTTGCCCCTCCCACGACTACTTATTGATTTACGGCTTTTCAACCGCTGTCTCGACTTTACCGTTCATAGACGCTTCCGGTTCTTCTTCGCGCCGGAACTGACTCATGTACAAGTCATAGTACGCGCCTTGCTTCTCCAACAACGTTTGATGTGTCCCACGTTCGATGATTTCACCGTCTTTGAGCATCATCACCACGTTAGCGTTGCGAATCGTGCTGAGGCGGTGAGCAATAACGAAACTGGTACGCCCCTTCAAAATCTGTTCAAACGCTTTCTGGATCAGCCGTTCGGTACGGGTATCCACGCTGGAGGTCGCCTCATCCAGAATGAGGATTCGCGGGTTCATCAGCGCGACACGCGCAATAGCGATCAACTGGCGCTGACCCTGACTCAAACCGCTCCCGCGTTCTCCCAACACCGTTTGATAACCTTCCGGCAGACGTTCGATGAACGTATCAGCGGCGACCATCTTGGCGGCGGCGATCACATCCTCATCGCTTGCGCCCAAACGACCATACCGGATGTTATTCATCACCGTGTCGGAGAACAAGAATGTATCTTGCAGCACAATTCCGATTTGTGAACGCAAGCTGTCTTGCGTCACATCGCGCACGTCGATGCCGTCAATGCGTACCGAACCGCTTGTGACCTCATAGAAGCGCGGGATCAAGTTGATGATCGTTGTTTTGCCCGCGCCTGTTGGACCGACAATAGCGATCATCTGACCCGTTTCAGCGGTGAAGTCTACGCCCTTTAATACAGGCTGATCGACCTTGTAACCCGCTTCTACCTGACTGAATTCCACACGCCCTTGAATTTCTGGCATGAGCTTTGCATTCGGCTTGTCCTGAATTTCGATCTCGGTATCTAGCAGACCGAAAATACGCTCACCGCCCGCAATCGCGCTTTGAATATTCGCCCACAGCACCGCAATTTGTGTGATCGGTTGGTTGAACCGCTGAACATATTGCAGGAAGGCGAACACTGTGCCGAGCGAGATGATCTCAACGCCAATGCCTAACAGGGGTTGGTTGCGTAAGACTGAAAGTCCACCTGCCACTACAACGATTCCCACCGCAACATAACCGAGTGCTTCTAGCACAGGATTAAGCGCACTGGTGAAGCTGGCGGCACGCACGTTCGCATCACGGTTCGCAGCATTGCTTACTCTAAATTGATCGATGCTTTCTTCTTCGCGGTTGAAGGCTTGTACTTCACGCACGCCAGCAATGCTCTCTTGCAATCCCGCGTTGACGTTGCCCATTTCTTGACGCGACTTGCGGTAGGCTTTTCGCGCTTGGTTCGAGAGGTAAACGGTTGCGAAGAACATCACCGGTACGATGGACAGGCTGATGAGCGCGTATACCCAGTTGCTTTGCAGCATCTTGATCATAATCCACACAATGAGCAGCGCACCACTGATCACGCTCAACAGCGCGAAACCAAACACCTGTTGAATGGTGTCCGTGTCGCTGGTGATGCGGCTCATCAGATTGCCAACTTCATGCTCAGAGTAGTAGCCCATCGACAGGTTTTGCATCTTGAGGAACAGGTCTTGACGCATCTTTTTCAAGACCGTTTGACCCGTTCGGCTCATCGCAAAGAACGCCAAGCCGTTGAGGACTGAGCCTAACACAAACAGTCCAAGTAGGATCAATGCCAGCGACCCCAACCCGCTCAATTTCGCGTCCAGCGGCACGGCATTCAGCGATTCTTGACCCCCATTAACAGCAGTTTGCACGGTTGGGTCAAACCAACAGTTCGATCCCGCTATTTCTTGCCCCCCAAACGATTGCGCGACACGCGGATAAAAGTAGCAGTCCACCGCTTGTCCGATATAGTCTGGCGCGGTGACTTGCGTCCATGTCACAACCACAACCAGCGCAAGCGCGATGATCACGCCAATCGTGTTGCCACGAAAATAGCCCCAAAATCGTCCCAGCGTTGCGCTTACGTTGGCAGCTTTGCTGGTCTCGCCTTCCATCAAACGGCGTCCGCCGTCAATTCCCATCATGGTGTTAAGCCTCCTGCGTGTCTACAGCGGCGTCACCGACCAACTGTGAATGATAAATTTCGGCGTAGATTGGGCTGGATTCCATCAGTTCTTCATGCTTGCCCGATGCAACCACTTGACCGCGATCCAGCACAAGGATCATATCCGCGTTGACAACCGTCGATATACGCTGTGCAATCACGAAACTGGTACGACCTTCCATCAGCAGGTCAAGCGCCTTCTGGATTTGGTATTCGGTGAGCAAATCCACACTGCTGGTCGAGTCATCGAGGATCAAGATGCGCGGGTTTAACAGCAGGGCGCGGGCAATAGCGAGGCGCTGTTTCTGCCCGCCTGAGAGCGTCGAACCACGTTCGCCTACCGATGTATTGTAGCCGTCGGGGAAACTCATAATAAAGTCGTGCGCGGCGGCGGCTTTCGCGGCGGCGGTGATCTGTTCATCCGTCGCATCAGGGCGTCCGAAAGCAATGTTATCGCGGATCGAACCGCTAAACAGGTTCGTTTCTTGCAATACGATCCCGATTTGCGAACGCAAACTGTCGAGCGTCACATCGCGGATGTCGTGACCGTCAATGACAATCGCGCCTTCGCTGGCATCATAGAAACGCGGAATCAAGTTGATGATCGTCGTCTTGCCCGACCCCGTACCGCCTAGCAGGGCAACCGTCATACCCGGTTTCGCCTCAAACGTGACCTTCTGCAAAACGGGTTCGCCGCCGCCAAAATAGCGGAATGTCACATCTTTGAATTCGACATGCCCCTGAATTGCGGGCAGGATGCTGGCGTTCGGCTTGTCGCTGACATCGCTTTTCGCATCCAGAATCTCGAAAATGCGTGTCGCCGATGCGCCCGCTTGCGCCATCAACGAAATGATGAAGCCGAGTTGTCCGAGCGGGAAGAATACGTAGATCACGTACAAGCTGAAAGCCTGATAATCACCAAGCGTCAGCGTGCCGTCAAGAATTTGCCGCCCACCAAAGTACAAAATGGCGACTTGCCCCAATTGCGCGATCAAGAAGATGACCGGAAACAGGAATGAGAAAGTCCGGGCGACCTTCAACTGCTGTTCGTACAGTTCCTGTGTAGACTTGGCAAAACGTTGTTTCTCGTAGCCTTCACGCGCAAAGGCACGCACCACCTTGATCCCTGCCATGTTCTCTTGGAGAATCGTATTCAGGGCAGACAGGCGGATTTGAATTTGTACGAACAATGGCTGGCTGACCGCGCCAAAAATGATGAACGTCACCAGCGCAATTGGCAGAATAGGCAGCACTACCAGCGTCAACTGCCAGTTGGTGAGAAACAGAATCGCCAGAGTCGCAACCAGCAGCAAGAACGCTTGCGCCGTCAAGACCAACCCCTGTGCGATGAACAAACGCACTTTCTCGACATCATCCGTCGCACGGATCATCAACTGCCCGGTCTGGTTCTGATCATGATAGCTGAACGACAGGCGCTGAATCTTGGTGAAAATCTCGTTTCGGAACTCGAACGCGATCCCCTGTGAGAGATTTTCAGCCATATACGCTTGAACAAACGAAAACACTGCCCGCATAATCGCAAATAGGACGATCAAGACGACTGCGCCGATCAACCATGACTCGGCGTTGGTCTGAAAGTTCGTCAGTTGATCTACGGTGTAACCCGTGCCGGCTAGAAAAAACGGCTTTGCGATGGGTGGGAGTTGAAAGAAGGTATTAGCAATACCCCCTTGCTGAATTGAATCAACCATGTTCTGTACAAGGCGCGGTACAGCCAATTGTGCCAATGTTGCAATGACCAGCGCCGCATAGGCAATGAAAGTTGTTCTGCGCTGCCGTCCTAGATAGCGAATTGCACGACCAAGACCGCCGTTACTGCTGCCTTGATTGCGTGGTCGCCCACGTCCAAATGATGCCGTTTGTGCTGCCAATCTAAAAGTCCTCCGTTAAGGGTGATGCGAAACTAGGAATCAGTCACCGATTTTGAGATCGGCGGCTGTTCACAGGAATAGGCGTGAATGCGGGTAGAGACTTCTTGAAGCATCTCGTCACCGTTAGGCAAACTGCGGACGAGTTCCCGCAGCAGGTTCAAAAACACGTGTGTTTTCTCCTCACCCATGCTCTCTAGGCTATGGTGCAACATATCATTTTCGGGCGAGAAGGGGATATTGTTCAATATTGCTAACCCTTCTTCGGTGACAGAGAGAGGAATACGCCGTCGGTCATTCACATCTTTTCCACGCATAACATAGCCTTTGCGCTCCAGCGCATCGACAACCGGGACAAGCGTAGACGGATCAAGCATAAATTTCTTGCTCAATTCGCTCAACGTGAAGTTGTTATGGCTTAATGTCCTCAGGACGCCAACCTGTAACCCACTAATCCCGATGTTCATGGTGCGAAGTCGATCTTCAAGATGACGTATCGCAACGTGGGTAACCATTGACATCAAAATACGTATCTCTATTGTGACCGCGTAAAACGGCTGATCAGTCATTGATTGTTTGCCTACAAATGATTTGCCTACAAACTATATGCCCGTTCACCTATCGCCGTCAAGATAGAAAGTCTTAATCATCACAGCAGAATCGCCGCCGATAGTCCTACTCAGCATCAAAGGACATTGCCAGCAGCAGAGACGACAGTTAAACTAGAATCGTATAGGTTATGGAGTGCAGTTTTTAACCCAACATCCGGTTTTAGACCCCGATTTATGCTTGTGCTAGACAGGCTTAAGGGGTGTAAAATGGGAACGAATCTCGCTGTTGATCCAGACTTAGTATCGTTGAATAAATATGGGAACGCATATGTCGAATAAGGTGCTGATTGAACGACTGTTGAACGATCTGCGGGGGGATGACGAGGACAAGCAGCGTCAAGCGATCTATCGGCTGCTCGAACTGTCAGACCCGATGACTATCCCGGCGCTGTTAGAGGCGCTGAAGGATAAACATTCGGAAATTCGCACGGTAGCAGCAGAGGCGCTCGGTGCAATCGGTGAGGATTCCGCGCTTCAAGGGTTAGAAGATGCGCTTTTGAGCGACGACAGCGACGATGTGCGTGTAGCAGCGGCAAAAGCACTGGGGACGATTGGCGATGCCACCTCTGTTCCCGCATTGCTGCAAGCCTTGAGAACGGAAAATACGGACGTATGGCACACTGCCGCTGAATCTTTATGGCTGATGAACGAAGATGTCATGCCGCATGTCATTGAGGCGCTGACGAGCATCGATCACGAAACGCGCCGCGTTGCGCTGCAAGCCGTCTTGTGGTTGAGCGCGGAATATGATGACGACGAAGTAGCAGATCGTGATGATTACGAATGGCGTGATGCGTGGGGCTGGTGGAATTAGCTAGTTTTCGGTATGCTAATTTCGCTAACCTACATTTATTGTCACTCAGGAGAACACGTATGCCCGCACGTACCGCAACAGCCATATGGCAAGGAAATTTGAACGAAGGCACAGGCAGTGTCAAGACGGAAAGCGGCGCTCTAAATGGCGCTTACGCATTTGCGACCCGCTTTGAGAATGGCGCAGGCACAAACCCCGAAGAACTTCTCGGCGCAGCCCACGCAGGTTGTTTCTCGATGGCACTAGCGGCGCGTCTGTCCCGCGAAGGCTTCACCGTCAACAGCGTAGAGACGACTGCGAAAGTCTACCTTGAAAAAGGCGAGGCGGGTTTTGGCATCAGCCACATCGAACTCGTGACTCGTGGCAGCGTCGTAGGCATTGACGACGCCGCATTTAAAGAAGCCGCCGAAGCGACCAAAACAGGCTGTATCATCTCGCGGGCGCTCTCTGCTGTCCCCACGACGATTGACGCCGCCCTCGTCTAGTGCTTTTCACTTTTTCTCCCCTCTCCGTTCGGAGAGGGGTTGGGGGGTGAGGTTGTTGTCGCGTTTGACACCATTAGATCACCTGTGCTATCCTACTCAGCGTGAACATAGAGAGTGAATGAGGTATGCTGCCGCCCGGATGCGGAAGCGTACAAATGGGGGAAGCCGGTGTAAGTCCGGCGCTGTCGCGCAACGGTAACGGCGTAATTTAGCCGAAGCCCGATTACCCGCCTCGTTCCTACTCGTGATCCACCTTCGCAGAAAAGGGGGAACGGGGATGTCGTCGATTCCTCCCGCCATTGGCGGGATTTTTGATCCTCATTCATTCAACCCCCTTTGATCGAAGTTTTATCCACTCAT